>CALRFB010000001.1:0-3790 GCA_943356455.1 Candidatus Nomurabacteria bacterium
AAGCATTTTTAAAAACTAAGTAGTATGTTGTACTTCGTGCAACGACAAACACAATTTGTATTTGACGTGCTGTGAGTATCGGCAAGTTTTGTGATGTAAATGTACCTGTTGTCCAGTTGGTCATGTTTGCTGGCGCACTAAATGCCTGGCAAGCAACAAGCTGGTGTGCTGGGTCACTGTCAGCATTTACCCATGTGTAAGTAATAGTTGTATCTCCACCCGGGATAACAGGGGTACTTGAAAGTTTAACGACGGGGATATAGGTCGTCGGATTTTTATCTACGTAAACACCTTTAAAAAGAATCCAGCCGACGACTTCAGAACCAGAACCTGCCGGTTGCGTCGTGCCACCCCAAGCAAGGCCGTCGAATTGCTGCGACGATGTGTCGTAGGTAACACCATAACGAGTACCGCCATCGCTCCCGTCACCAAACATTGAAACCCAACCGTTCCAACCACCATTAGTTATGGTAGTTACATCGGTTGAACCACAATTGTCTGGCATTACCGTTTGCGTAAAATCTGAACAATAACGAAGCCAACCTGTTACTTGTCTAACACCACCAGAACCAATACCTGTAACACGTGCACCGCCTGCACGATTTTGAGGGTAGGTAGGAGTTGTGGTCACTTGATCAAAACGCACCCAACCAAGGTTTGTTGACCAACCATAACCCGACATAACTCCAGTTGTAAGATCGAGATTAACCCCGTAGTCAACAGTGCCACAAGAGCTTGGTACTGAGTAGTTTGCTGGGATAATGTTTGAATTATCACAATTCATGCTAATCCAACCCGCAGAATCGCTCCAAGCAAAACCGTGGACATTGCCGGCAGCAGATGCCTGTGGCGCAAAAGCCAAAGCAGCGAGGATAAACGTTGCAATGATTGTAAAAGAGCGAAGTAGTTTCATACTAATTTGCGAATTGTGAAACTAGGGCAGCCTTTTCGTCGGCTGTGAGAGGTTTTGCTTTTACATTTGTAATAGATTTTACGAGAGCAGATTTTTCATTGCTCGTAAGTGGTGTAGTTGGTGCATCCTTAAACTGTGAAATGAATGCTTCCTTTTCAGACTGTGAAATGTTGGTACTGGTTACTGTCTGGCGCATCTGAGAGCGAGTAAGCGCATATGCAATGACGATGACGACTACAACGATAATGAGCAAAACGAAAATGCCTTTGTGCTTAGAGGTATTTGGTTGCTGAATCATTGGTGTTTGCATATTTGTGTACTGTTACTACACATGGTACTACTCCAACAAATGCAACACAATAAAGGACATGTGGATTACTCACAATGTCCTTTATAAAAGACACTGGTGTGTAACACTTTTCCTGGCATAAAGGTCATTTTGTCGCCAGATTGACTTTGACTACTCTATTTATATATAATGCGAACATAAGTCCTGGCCGAAAGCCGGGCCTTTTTACAAATTAAATAACAATAATAAATATATGTTAGATATGAAAGTTCTCAAATCGGCACTCGAGCAGCTCGAGGAAGAACGCCGTATACCAAAGGAGAAAATTGTCGAAGCCATCGAGCAGGCCCTTGCGGCAGCTTACAAAAAGGACTTCGGCAAGCGTTGGCAGATAATCCGAGCTCATTTTGACCTCGATACTGGCGCAACCACCTTTTCTCAAGTAAAAATCGTCGTTGACGATTCTTTGGTCTGGATGCCAGCATCCGAAGACCAGGAAACCCCAGAAGGCGAAGAACGCGAACGCTTTAACCCTGAAAAACACATCCTCCTTGCCGATGCCCGTATGATCAAAGCGAATAGCGAAGTTAATGATGAAATCGTATTTCCCCTTGAAACTAAAGAAGATTTCGGCCGTATTGCCGCTCAGACCGCTAAACAGGTCATCATGCAGCGCATTCGTGAAGCTGAAAGAAGCTCTCTCGTAGACGAATATGGTGATAAAGAAGGCGAAATTATCTCTGGAATCATCCAAAAGATCGAATCTGGCACAGTAATCGTCGACTTTAACCGCGCAATTGGTATTTTGCCCCCTCAGGAGCAGATTGCCGGTGAAAGCTTCCGCCGTGGCGAGCGTATCCGCGCTTACCTCTATGCCGTCGACGAAGGCGCCCGAGGCGTATCTCTCAAGCTTTCTCGCACTCATCCTATGTTCCTCAAGAAACTTTTCGAGCTTGAAGTGCCTGAAATCGCAACCGGTGTTGTCGAAGTCAAATCTATTGCCCGCGAACCAGGTTCACGCTCAAAAATGGCTGTTTACTCGACAGACGAGCATGTTGACCCAGTCGGCTCATGCGTTGGCGGCCGTGGCGTTCGCGTAACGACTGTTACCAACGAGCTTGGCGGTGAAAAAGTCGACATTATCGAATGGAGCGAAGACCCAGCAACCTACGTTTCGAACTCACTTTCGCCTGCTAAAGTCATTAATATCGACGTTAACGAGGCTGAACACAAGGCTTTTGTCGAAGTTGCAGACGATCAGCTTTCTCTCGCTATCGGTAAAGGTGGTCAAAACGTCCGCCTTGCAGCCAAACTTACCGGCTGGAGAATCGATATAAAGGGTATTACTGCAGAATCTGTCACATCTAGCGACGGCGAAACTGTAGACGAAGAGGGTGGCTTTACTTCACTCAAAGACCTCAAAGCTTCATACGACGAAGGTGTCGATATGGGCGAAGGCGCTGTAGATGACGGTATTGTCGATGACGGCACAGAAACAGAAGCTGCACCGATCGAAACCCCAGAGGAATAATTACAATTACCAACTAGTAAACATACTATGGCAAACATAAACCACGAACCGAGCAAATATATGCTCAATCTTCTCCACGTTCTCCCTCCTTATGAGAAAAAAGAAGATGCAGTTATCAATTGTCTCGTAGAAGTTTCAAAGGGTTCGCTCAACAAATACGAACTCATCACCGAAGCTGGCGTACTCAAACTTGATCGCGTTGGCTACTCATCGATGAGCTATCCGTTTACGTATGGTGCGATCCCACAGACCTGGGACCTCGACAACGATCCGCTCGACGTTGAAATCATCGGCGTCACCGAATGGCTCGTACCGGGTTCACTCGTTGAAGCGCGTGTTATCGGTGTTATGAAATTTGTTGACGGTGGTGAAACTGACGACAAAATCATTGCTGTGCTCGCGAGCGACAAACGCATGGATCACATCACCGACGTCTCACAGCTCGGCGACTACTTCCAAAAAGAAACAACGTACTACTGGGAACACTACAAGGATTTGAAAAAACCTGGCGCCGGTAAAGTTGAAGGATTTTTTGGTCCAGCTGAAGCAATGAAAATCATCGACGAATGCGCCGCACGTTACCAGCAAGACTACGCACCGAAAGTAAAATAAATTCAGAACCATGTTAAAGAAAACCAATAAATTAGATAAGTCGATGATCGAAATGCTTTTCGAAGTTGCGCCGGAAGTGTGGGTTGTCCGCGAAACTGAAGCCATCGAATTCCTCGGCAAAGACCTCGAACTCGACGGCTTCCGCAAAGGTAAAGCCCCGATCGAAGTCCTCAAGAAAAGTTTGCCTGAAATGATGATTCTCGAAAAAATTGCCGAGATTATCGCTTCAGAAATGTATCCGAAGGCAGTAGCGGAAGAAAAAATCCCAGTTATTGGCCGTCCAGAAATTTTCATTACGAAACTGGCTCGAGACAATGCCATTGAATTCACCGTTAAAACAGCAGTAGTTCCTGAAGTTACTCTTCCGGACTATACAAAAATCGCAAAAACAGAATGGAAAGATGAAAGCGAAGAAGTAACTGACGAGGAATTTGATGCGGCTATA
>CALRFB010000001.1:3800-22819 GCA_943356455.1 Candidatus Nomurabacteria bacterium
AATGCGTGCACATCAAAAAATGCACGAGGACAATGTTCCCCACGAAACACACAACCATCAGTCTATCGACGACAAAGACTTGCCTGAACTCACCGATGAATTCGTAGCCACGCTCGGTGCTTTTAAAACAGTCAATGAATTCAAATCAAAACTTCGCGACAATATGAAAGTCGAGAAGAAAGTTGAAAATAAAAATAAGAATCGTTCAAAAATTATCGAGCGCATCGCTACTGAAACTAAAGCCGATGTGCCTGATGTACTTATCGATTCTGAGCTTGATAAAATGGTTATGCAACTTCGCGAAACTATCGAACGAGCTGGTATGACATTTGATGATTATTCAAAACACATTGGCAAAAGCGAAGACGATGTTCGCAAAGATTTTCGTGCTGATGCCGAGAAGCGAGCAACGATGGAACTTGCTCTCTACGCTATTGGTAAAAAAGAAGGTCTTACACCAACAGAAGAAGCTGTCATCAAAGAAGCAGATGCACTTGTTGCACAGTATCCGGGTGCCGACAAAAATCGTGCACTTGCATATGTCGAACAAGTGATGACAAACGAAGCCGTATTTGAATTTCTGGAAAAATCTGTAAAGTAATTTTGAGAAATTAAAAAAGAAAACCCGCATGGTTGCGGGTTTTTTTAATGATTCTACTGAATTGATTTTACGTGAAGCCAGTTGGATAACGTCCTGGCAAACGTACTGTGGGAGTATGGAATATACTCCGACTGCTAGCTATAGATGTTGAATCTATGATTGTATTTTTTCGTTGAGTGTTTGTGTGACCAAAGGTGATTTGCGTCTGCGCTTCAATTGCATAGCTTCCAACATTTTGGAAAAATAATGTCGGCAGGGCTGCATCTTGATACTTTTCCTTTGTTTCTACAGCAATAACTGGTCCGAAATCATCGTGACGCAAGATGTGGGTACGTGCGTGATCGATGGATATAACTACAATTACTTTTTCAACACCTATGTGTGCATACATTGGTGCCATAGAATTATTTTTTAGTACTGAAAGAACTAGGCTCGCACTATATACCTCGCCCAAAAACCTGTCAAGAAAAAACCCGCTACATTGTAGCGGGTTCACGTTGGGTGGAGAATTATTTTCTCCGTAATCCTGGCGCTCTTTGCGGTGAAGGCAAAGATCTTTGCTGAGGGGCACTGCGTTGGAATCGTGCGGATTGTTGGTTGCGTTGTGCAGGCGCAACTTGTCTACCCGATGACTGAACAGGATTTGAGTTTGCTACTTTATGGCGTGGGCCATTTGTAGTGTTTGCATACTGTTGGTTGTACAACTGTTGCTGGTACAAACTGTTTTGATACTCCTGTTGGTTTTTCCATGCAATGTACTCGGGCGAATTGTGGTAGAGAGCTTCGCTTAGATACTGACTTCCTCTCCATCCACCAGACTGAACCGGTGCATTATATCCACTTGGATATGTTGGTTCCAAATACCCGTTGGGATTTGGAGTGTACATTTGTTGACCCGCTGAATACTGAACTTGTGCCTGTACAAATGGTTGACTCGACGATTGCGACTGTTGCGGGTTGTACTGCACCTGTTGCTGAGCCGGCTGTTGAGCATATTGCTGGTTTGCAGCAGGGTCAGTGGTTTGCGTATTTTCTGATGTCGCATAGACATCGTCCCCAACAGGAACTACTTTAGTACCTGCTGTAGATGATGGTGCACTCTGTGAAGATTGCGCATAGCGATTTGTTCCGCAACTTGCTATCGCAAGGGCGAGAACGGAAAGGAGGAGGATTTTTTTCATTTGTGAGGTTCTTTATTTGTTTCTAGTATTATATCAAATTATATACTATTTGTCAATACACCCTACTATCTGCTATACTAGCCCTACATTATCAATAAAACCATTATATTTTATGAGTATTCTCATCCCAACAGTCATTGAAAAATCGAGCCTCGGTGAACGAGCCTACGATATCTATTCTCGCCTCCTCCGCGATCGCATTATTTTCCTCGGTGGTGTCATCGACGACCACACAGCCAATATCGTTATCGCACAGCTACTCTTTCTCGAAAACGAAGATCCTAAAAAGGATATTAAGCTCTACATAAACTCTCCGGGTGGCTCTGTTACTGCCGGTCTCGCTATTTACGACACAATGCAACACGTTAAACCAGACGTATCGACAATATGCGTGGGTATGGCAGCTTCGATGGGTGCATTTCTACTCTCTGGTGGATCTAAAGGTAAGCGTTTTACTCTACCAAATTCTGAAATAATGATTCATCAACCCCACGGTGGTGCCGAAGGTCAGGCCACCGATATTGAAATCACAGCTCGCCAAATCATCAAACTCCGCGCTCGTCTCAACGAAATCATGGCTAAAAATACGGGTCAGAAAATCACACAAATCGAAAAAGATGTTGAACGCGACTATTTTATGTCTGCCGAAGAAGCTAAAAAGTACGGTCTCGTTGACGAAATCGTAAAAGATAAAAAAAAGTAATACTACCTGTTTTAGACAGCACCTTGCCGAGGCACAGTCGGCGTGGTATTTTTAACTTGGTAATTTACATGTAATTTGTCCCGCATTTTCCGATGACCAGCATCATTTCTCAACAATATGATACATACGCTTCCACCAGATATTATGGTGGTCATTTGGCATATACGGGACTTTAGAATTTTATGAACATAGTGGTATATATACTCGCTGCGATTGTCGCAGGAGTTGCAGTCGGCTACTACCTTCGCATAATCATTTCCCTCGGTAAAAAAGGATCAGTTGATCTTGAAATCAAACAGATTCTCCTTTCGGCAAAAGAAGAAGCCACCCGAATTATTGATGATGCAAAGAAGAAAGCCAATGAAAAAGAAGAAGAGATGCGCGCGCGCGAAATTGAAAAAGAGGGCGAACTGAAAAAAACCGAAGATCGTTTTATTAAAAAAGAAGAATTGCTGGATGCTCGCCAAGTTGAAATTGACCGCGAATCAGAAAGCATAAAGGATAAAGTTGAAGAAATTAAAAAAATCAAGGAGCGCGCTGACGAAAAAATAAACGAAGCAACAGACAAGCTTGCACAGATAGCACGCCTCTCACCCGAAGAAGCCAAGGCCGAACTCATGAAGAAGATCGAGGAACGCGCATCGGAAGATTTGCTTGTTCGAATGCAGAAACTCGAATCTGATAGCGATGACAAACTCGAGCGCCGTGCCAAAGATATTTTAGCAACGGTCATTCAGCGTTTTTCTGGTTCAGTTGCTGCTGAACTTATGACAACGTCTGTTAGCATTCCAAATGAAGAAATAAAAGGCAAAATCATCGGAAAAGAAGGCCGCAATATTCGTGCATTTGAAAAAGCTGCTGGTGTTGAACTCATTGTCGATGACACACCTGGCACAATCGTTATCTCTGCTCACGATCCTGTTCGACGTCAGATAGCACGCGTTGCGCTTGAAAATCTGATTATGGACGGTCGCATTCAACCTGCCAAGATTGAGGAAATTGTTGAAAAGGCCCAAGCTGATATCAATAAAATCATCAAAGAAAAAGGCGAGCAGGCAGTATACGAATGTGGCATATTCAATTTTGATCCACGTCTCGTTGCTGTGCTCGGGCGTTTGTATTTCCGAACAAGTTACGGTCAAAACGTATTGCAACATTCGATCGAAATGACACATGTTGCGGGTATGTTAGCCGAAGAGCTCGGTGCCGATGTGCAGATCGCAAAAGCCGGAGCACTCGTCCACGACATCGGTAAGGCACTCGATCATGAAGTCCAAGGTACACATATCGAAATCGGTATTCGTATTTTGCAAAAGTTTGGTGCGGATCCACGCGTCATCGACGCAATGAAGTCTCACCACGATGACTACCCTCACGCTTCCATCGAAGCTGTGATCGTGCAAACCGCTGATATGATCTCTGGTGGTCGTCCTGGCGCACGCCGCGATACCGTCGAAAATTATTTAAAACGTCTTTCTGATCTCGAGGGTGTAGCAAATAGTTTCGAAGGTGTTGAAAAATGTTACGCACTATCTGCTGGACGCGAAATCAGAATTTTTGTTTCCCCTGCTAGCGTCAATGATGTGCAAGCCAAAGATCTAGCTCGTGATATTGCGAAAAAGATTGAAGCTGATCTAAAATATCCTGGTGAAATTCGTGTTGTACTGACTCGCGAAAATCGTATTACAGAATACGCACGCTAAATCGAAGCTCGAAAAAATAGACTAAGAAAACCCCCGATCTGTTCGGGGGTTTTTAATGTATCGATATTTCTTCTACTTGTCGTTAATACCGTCTGACATTCTCTTTCTGCATGACAATGTTCAAGCGATTGCGAATGCTGGTTACTCCGTTTTGATCATTGAGATCAGTTCTCGAAAACCAATATGGGTTGAGTGTATCGGTGGTGTCCAGAAAACGAACATGGAACTTGTCGTGATCAGCAACCATTGGATATTCTTGGACTCCTTTAGAGGACCGGTAAAAGAATGTTGTGTACATTTCTTTATCAATCAATAAGACTTCAATCTTATTTTCGAAACGAGAATTCATACATGATCTCAGGAATTCAGGAGAACGACTATTATTATGCTTTGTAAAGAGAATCGTAAGTTTTACTTTATTTTGCATAAATAGAGCGAATATACTTGCATAGGTATCAGCGAATATGGGGTCTAACCAATTTCGAGCAACAATTATCACGTCTGTGTGTGCAGAAAGAAGCACAGTCTCGAACGCAGCTCGGGAATTGCCGTTGATATGAAATGCGGCAGTGTCTTCAATCAGTCTCTTGGTGTCTTGTTGAGTTTCCATAATATTGAGTTTTAGAGTATTTCCCCTATGGTACTCCTCCGAACAAAAATCCCCAAATATAATTGGGGATTTTTGTTGTTTGCGGTTAGTTTAGTTCGAAATTGGCTCGAACTGTTATCATGACATCTTTTTCAATAGTTGTTGTGTCATACGAACCATAGTCTTCAACATCAACAGAGTCGGGCTTGAGGAGCTGAACGACACCAGAAGAGGCATTTGCGAGCTTGGTTACTTTTGAACCAGTGGCCTCAGCTATGGCATCGGCACGGTTTTTAGCATCTGTTATAGCTTTAGACATGAGTGACACACGGATAGTCGAGAGCTTTTCGCTCGAATAGAGGTACTGAGGCTGGTTTGGTGTAAAAAATACTCCCCTTTTAGCGATTTCTGATGCATCGTCGGCAAGTTTCTTGATTTTGGCCAAGTCAGTCGAAGTAACTGTTACGTCCTGTTGCAAGATAACCCGCTCTGATTCCATAACACGATTACCTTTATCGTCATAGTCGTATTCTGTGTAACTGGTCGAGGGATCAATTGCGATTTCAGCATCAGTCATCCCTTCTGATTTGAGAAAAGCCTTGATTTTATCGAGATCTAAAGCGAGGTTAGTATACCCCGATGCAATTGTGGCTTTTGTCGTCTGGCGTGACCACGTACCGCTAAATTTGCCTATATCAGAACTAACACGCTCTTTTGCTGATCCAGTAACCGAAATAGTGTTTTCTGTTGTTCTCAAGTGACGAACAGAAGCACCGAGTGCAATAAAACCAACAATAAATGCAACACCTAGGACAAGTCCCATAGCAACGTAAGGTTTTTCGAAGAAATTTTTCATATAAAGTAACACTAATTGATATTAGAAATAAAAACTGCCTTCATTGTAGATGAAGGCAGTGGTTTGGTCAAAGTAAGTTTCGTTTAATTCAATTAGTTTCTTCTTTTTTTTCTAAACTGCTTGTAGTTTTTTTGGATAGGCCGAATAGAAATAGCCAAATACATCCTAAAAAAACAGCAATCATCAGAAGTAATGTTGTCGTGTGCTCGATTTTAATCTGAACAGATGACATATATACTTTTTTTAAAAGAATACATATGAGTCCTCCGGAAACCAAACTACCGAGAAGTCCAAATGTTTTAGGGAGTGAGTCGTATTTGCCTCGAAATGAATCATAGAGAAGTATTAGTGACGTAAAGACCACCATACCAAACCAAAGGGATTTGATTTCATGGAGCCTACTCCCTGATTCTGAGAAATACGCTAAAACTAAACATGTGCCTACTGTTAAGCAAAGCATGCGGATACATTTTTTTAATTCTTTCATAAAGTCTGGATTTTTTTCAATAAAATATTAGCACGAAAAATCTATTTGTCAAAGTTTTTGGAAACCCTTATGCCTATTGCTCAAAAAAACCCTTGCGGTATACTACTTTTGGATAGCCGACGCGTTTCGTCCTATCCGAAACGTTCCGGTTGAGTCGAAATTTAGCAATAAACTTCCGACCTAGCGCGCTGCCATCATGCTGGCGCGGTGTCGGACAGAGTATGAATAAACAAGACATGATCGAGTGGGTACATGGCAAAATCGGCGGTACAAAAGTACAAGCTGAAGATGTCGTCAATGGACTCCTCGAAGCTATCGTCTCTACCCTTAAAAAGGGTGAGGAGGTATCAATCGCTGGTCTCGGGATTTTCTCTGTGAAGCCTCGAGCCGCGCGCATGGCCCGCAATCCTAAAACTGGAGAGCAAGTCAAAGTGCCAGCGACCAAGGTTCCAAAATTCAGAGCTGCAAAAGCTTTGAAGGATGCAGTAAAATAATTGCTACAAAACCCCTCTTGTGAGGGGTTTTGTTATACTTAATTTTGCCAATGGCTATTGAAACTATGTGTAAATCTTTTTGGGTGTTGTACGTTACAAGGCTGTATTTTTTCAAATTTATGTTGTATAGTAACCGCCTAACGTACCTAAACAAGAAAATACTATGGCAACCAACGAAACGAATATCTGTGTGATATTCCTCCCCGACACGATTTCAGTAGACATCCACAATTGTGAAATGACTCAAAGGCAAGCGAAGAACCATGTCATAAAAAAAGCCAAAACTATAGTGGATTTAAAAAATCTGCTTGAAGACGAAAAAGTTAAAAAAGTTATTTTTGACCCCATGCATCTCGAATTTGCTCGTCCGAAAACCAACGAGCGTAGAATTCTCATAGAACGTTTTAAAAAACTTGGTACAGGCAATGTAATCATGCATCACAACAGCAATGACTGGAAAGCGTCTCTGCAACAACACGAAATCCAAGATATCCGCAGCAAAGCACAGCATCTCACATCGACACTGCGACATCTTATCGAGCCCCATAGTTAGGGGCTTTTTTATTTGCTTAAAATTATAAAAAATATTTTATTTTTGTGCGGAATACGGGAATCGAACCCGTGTCCGATGCTTGGGAAGCACCAGTTCTGCCACTAAACTAATTCCGCTTTTTACGCCTGCTACTGACAATAAACCAACCATTACATTGTACATAAAAAGAAAAAACCAGCACATGCTGGTCTTTTCTCGGTGTCGGGGCGCCGGGAATCGAACCCGGCCCTTATGTTCCCAAAACATATATACTACCGATATACTACGCCCCGAAATTGCCTTCCCATACTAGCATATATATCGAATAAGTAAAAAACTGTATTAGGGTTGCAATGCTTCTGACTCGGAGCCGTTGAGTAATATTTTAACCTTTTTAACTGTAGGAAATTGCATGAGCGTTTGTGTAATCTGCGCCCGAGCCTGTCCGACAAGACAAGAGCCACCTGAAGGCAGGAAGTCGAAATCAGCGATTGCTACTCCCCCGCCAATAATCAGGCTTTTTACTGTAATACTGGAATCGACAACTGTTGTATAACCAGCAGCTTTTTCGGTGGATGTTGGTCCGGTAAATAAATACTGTAGAGCTGTTTTTCCAACTGACGCCGTCTTTGGAACTTCCCTTTCAACCGCATATACAAGGGAGCAATTTGCAGTATTTGGATTATTCAAACTATTTCCAAAATATACCTTTATTTTTGTAATTTCTTGTGGTGAAAAGGTAACGGGAACTTTTATGGAGTGGCGAGTACCTTCGTTGTCGGACGGATTACTATTGCTAAATAAAACGTATCCAGCCAGTGCCCCATGAGTCAAAAAAGGGTCGATAGTGCCAGAAAATGTAACGAAGCTGGTAGTCATCCAGTCACCATGAGCAGAGATATACTTTTCAGCGAGCTTATTGTTGGCATTGTCATACACAGCAACAGGTGCAGTTGCTTCAAAAAACCAATTACCTTTTGCAGAACCAGACAACGATATCCCTATATTTGGATTAATAGTAGCCTGCGGTGCAGGCGTAGTCACAGAAATTAAAGATTCATCTGGGACCACGGGTTCGCCAGTCGGCTTTGTTGGATTTTCAGAAACTGGATCTTGAATGAGCGTATTTTGCTTCCCCATTCTGCCAATTACCATAAATACCAAAGCTACCAAAACTATTGCTGCAACAATTGTCCATATTCCCGTATTTCCTTTATTCATACGTATATCGTACCACCGAAGGTAATTAGTTAGTAAACACATTCATGATGACGTACGTAAGCCACTTTTCTATCAGCGTCGTATTCTATTGCTACTACGTCGATTTGCCACTCTCTATCGATAATCTTGTGTGTATCGGCATATATGAGACATGCCTTAGCAAGCTTTTTAATCTTATTACTGTGAACATTTTCCTCAGGCTTGATCAATGATGCACCGTCGTTATATCTGATAGCTTTTACTTCAACAAAACGTATTTCACTTCCCTTGCTGGCCACTATGTCGATTTCCCCGCATTTTAGTGTAAAATTACGCTCAATAATGAAGTATCCTTTATTTACAAGGTATTTACAGGCAATATCTTCTCCTATTTTACCTAATTTTTGACTTGGTGACGTAAATTTCTTCATATCTACACAATATGCCTTTCACATGAAATGGTAATAAATTTTAAATTTATAACGTATAAACCATTTCATGTGAAACGTTTAATGGTATAAATTTATAAAAACCTTGATAAATAAGGATATAATCATATCGGCCATGAATCCTATGTATAAAAAGTCGTCCTTTATCAACAATACACACATAGTTATCCACAGTTTTTGATGTTTATTCTACATACTTGGCTTATTTACAAAGATATTTTAATCTATTTTATGATTATTTAATAAGTCTAATTACTTATTTGAATATCCATGTGACACGGGGATGCATTTTAGGGTTTAATTGTCCTTAACTTTGTCTTTTAAACGGTTTTTGACCCTTTGGGTTTATCGGGCACCTACAATACAAAAAGCCCGTTTGGGCCTTGTAATCTGTGCGGGTAGGGAGAATCGAACTCCCGTCTCATCCTTGGCAAGGACGTGTTCTACCACTAAACCATACCCGCTTTATTTGTTGTGAAATTATAACCATATTACTGCGATTTTGCAATTACTTTTTACAAAAGTTAATAAAAGTGTTACTTTTAGCTATATTATTAATATACGCACCCATGGTGAAATGGATATCACTACAGTCTTCGGAACTGTCATTGGGGGTTCGAATCCCTCTGGGTGCACAATAGTTTCATATGAAACAAAATCATATAGAAGATGCCAGGATACCGGACTACGTAAAAGATGTAAGTAATCGGATCCAAGAAGCAGGGTATGAGGCGTATATAGTAGGGGGCTGTGTCAGAGACCTTGTCCTCGGTAGGGAACCAAAGGATTGGGATATTACGACAAATGCAAAGCCCGAGGACGTTCAGGCTATTTTTGAAAAGACTGTTTACGAAAACCGATTTGGCACGGTGGCTGTTTGTATACCTACAAGAACAAGCGGAACAAAGCCTGACGGTGTAATTTCTAGTACAGAGAGCGGAGGTGGAGCAAGTGAGGGAAATGCTAGTGCAGAAGATGTAACATTGATTCAAAATATCTCTGAGGTTGAATATTACATCGTAGAAGTTACGACCTACCGTAAAGAAGCAGGGTATAGCGATAATAGGCATCCGGACAAGATAGAATTTTCAAAGACTATAGAGGAAGATCTGATGCGAAGAGATTTTACGATGAATGCATTAGCATACGACATATCTAAAGGACACTTAAAGGACATATATGGCGGTTTAAGAGACATTACTGATAAAGTTATACGGACAGTAGGCAGTGCAGATGAACGCTTTGGGGAGGACGTTTTGCGCGTTTTAAGAGCTGTTCGCTTTTCATGTGAAATGAATTTTGCTATTTCATATGAAACGCTCGAAGCTATTTCAAAACACTCAAGTAAATTGGGTACCATTTCACATGAAAGGATTCGTGATGAATTCATAAAAATTATCATGGCTGATGATCCAATGTCGGGTATTAGTCTTGCTATAAGACTTGGATTAAATAAGTTTATTGTCCCAGAACTTGAAGAAGGGGTAGGTTGCGAACAGAAAGGTGAACATATCTACGACGTTTTTGAACATATACTTCATGCACTAGGTCACGCAGCAGAAAAAAAGTGGCCTTTGGAAATAAGGCTTGCCGCACTATTTCACGACATTGGCAAACCTAAAACCCGTCGCTGGGATGGCAGCAAGGCAGGAGGCAAGGGGAAGTACACATTTTACGGACATGAAGTTGTCGGCGCTCGTATGACAAGAAAGATTTTGGAACGTCTACGTTTTTCACGTGAAATACAGGAGAACGTTTCGCGCTTTGTTAGATATCACATGTTTTTCTCGGATACTGAGACAATTACGCTTTCTGCCGTACGGAGAACCATTGTTAATGTTGGAAGGGAACATATTTGGGACCTAATGAAGGTTCGTGAATGTGACAGGGTAGGAATGAAAAAGAAAGAAGCCCCTCTTCGTTTACGTAAATACCACGCCATGATAGAGGAAGCACTTCGTTCTCCAACATCTGTAGGTATGCTGAAAATAGATGGCAAATATCTAATTGAGGAGTTACACATGAAACCTGGGCCGCGCATGGGGTGGATTTTGCATGCCATGCTCGACTCATGCCTAGACGATGATTCAATAAATACAGTTGAGAAACTGTCTGAACGGGCCATTGAACTAGATAAACTTGATGATCAGACACTTAAATCTATGGGGGAAGCCGGCAAAAACGCCAAAGCAGAAAAGGAAGACGGAGAACTTGAAGAAATCAGAAAGAAGCACGGCATATATATGCATTAATCACATATATAAATATGTATGAATTTATTTTGTAATAGTTTTACTTCTAGCTATTTATAACTAATTGTTTTTCTTAAGAAATTTTTCTATTTTTGGAGATATAATAGCGACGCAGTACGGTTGATTGGGGTTTTTTGAATAGTAGTCCTGGTGATAGTCTTCCGCTGGATAAAAGACATGGAGATGGCTGATGTCCGTTACAATCGGATCATTCCAGTTTTCCTGAGCCTCGGTATGGGCATCTTCAGCTATATTCTTTTGCTCATCACTTGTATAGAAAACAGCCGAACGATATTGTGTGCCGACATCACCACCTTGTTTATTTAATGTTGTCGGATCATGTATTTCAAAAAAAATCTTAAGTAATGCCTCAAGAGAAATCTTTGTCGGGTCAAAATCCAGCTTCACAACTTCGGCATATACCGTTGTGCCGGAGCAGACTTCTTCATAAGTAGGTGCACGCTGGTCTTCTAATGCCAAATTGTCATTATCACTTTTTGCATAACCACTCGTTATTTTCAATACACCTTCAACTTTTTTGTATAACGCCTCGATGCACCAGAAACAGCCACCCGCTAAAACAATCGATTGGTGATTGGACTCAATACTCATGTACGCATTGTAGCAGAATTGTCATTACATTTATTCCAAAATAAAAAACCCAGCGCCACCACTCGCCGGGTCTTAACCACTTATTGAAACAATATTTTTTATAGTATACACCAGAGGATACAGTGCACTAGTCTGTAAAGTTGATATCTAATGAAATTGGGCAGTGATCACTGCCATATACATCTGAATGAATAGTCGTTTTGTGGATATAGGGAATTACTTCTTCGGTGGTAAAAAAGTAATCGATACGCCAGCCGACATTACGTGCGCGTGCGCCAGTTTTTTGATCCCAGTATGTATACCCAACAGTGTCAGGGAAAAAGTGTCGATATACATCTACCCAACCTTTTTTCTCTAGCTTATCCATCCAAGCACGTTCGACAGGTAAGAAGCCAGTATTTTTTTCATTTTCTTTTGGGCGAGCGAGATCGATTTCATTGTGAGCAGTATTTACGTCACCTGTAAAAATAACATTGTATTTTTTTCTTAAACCAGTAATGAACTCAAGAAAAGCTTCATAGAACTTTAATTTATATTCAAGACGATGTGGTCCACCTCCGCCGTTAGGGAAATAACAACAGACAACAACATAGTCGCCTGCAGGAGAGTCATAGTATGCGACTATAGTTCGACCTTCGTCGTCGAATTCTGTATGGCCAAAACCGTCATCAACACGGTAGGGTTTTTCTTTTGAAATAATTGACACGCCTGAATAACCTTTTTTTATTTTGCTCCAAGCATAATAGCTATGCCAGGCTTTTGTGGCTTCGACGAATTCCGTGGGTAGCTGTGTAGGTTCTGATTTTGTTTCTTGTAAACAAATAATGTCCGGTTTGACGGACTCGATAAAAGGTTCCCACATGCCGTTTTTAATCGTGCTGCGGAGGCCGTTTGTATTCCAGGAAACTATACGCATACAGATACTTTACCCTGACAGAATAACCCCAGCAATGTTTACAAAATGTTTATTAGGCGTATGATAGTTTAGAAATTGTTTTGGTTGGATGTTGATGACACAAAAAACGACCACTGCAATGTCATTTAAAAAATGTAACTTTTAACGCCCTCGGGCAGAAAGGATGGTGAAGTAATTTGGCATTAAAATCTTTGAACTACGACAAAACCCTCTTCGGAGGGTTTTTTATTTTGCTACGCAGTATGATAATTTATCAACGTTATTTTTTTGAGTGGAATTTTTTGTGAATGTCACGGAGAGCTTTGTCTGTAACGTGCGTGTAGATTTGTGTCGTTGCGATGTTTGCATGACCAAGCATCATTTGTACGGAACGAATATCGGCACCGTTTGAAAGTAAATCTGTAGCAAAAGAATGGCGTAAAACGTGTGGCGTAACTTTTTTAGAAATGCCGGCTCGAATAGCAATGTCTTTAACGATACGCTCGATCGAGCGGGGAGTGATACGGCGCGAACCAGACTTTGATGCATTGCGAGACATTTCGATAAACATAGATTCGTCCATATCTTTTCTTTTATTGAGATACTCACGAATTGCAGTTTTAGCATCGTCTGATAAAAAAACCACGCGAACTTTTTCTCCTTTACCTCGAATAGAGAATTCATCTCGCGATAAATCTAGGTCACGATTGAGCGAACAGAGCTCGGATAAACGAAGACCAGTTGAGAAAAAAAGTTCTAAAATCGCGCGGTCTCGGAGTGAGCGCTCATGGGCGATTTGCGTTTGTTTTTCGGCACGCTTTTCGTTTTTGCTTGTAGTTTTTGTGGATATGGTGCGCGCAGCCTCGATCATGCGGAACAACTCCGTCACCGTTATCAGGTCGAGGCTGCGCTCTTTCACCTTCGCCAGTTCGATCCTATCTGATGGCAGAACATCGATACCTCGACGCATCAAGAATTTCAGAAAAACCCGGATAGCAATGAGGTGATAATTTTGGCTATTTTTTTTCATCGTACCCGATACTTGACCTTTAACCTTTACACCGGGAGCACGGTTAAGATTTAGTCGAAATGTTCGCACGGCATCTTCGGTAATATCGTCTGCGGTAACTATCTTTTGTTCACGAAAAAAGCGTGAGAGGTAGCGGTCATAGTTCATGACGGTCTTGAGCGAATTGCCTTTCTCTATTTCTATATACTCAAGAAACTGCCTTTTCATTTTTTCAACATCTACTGACATAAAGAAAGTATAGCAAATGTTTTGCGACATTCATTTGCAAGAGGGTAATAGTATGGTATTGTTCAAAAAAAACACACATGGAAGCAAAAGAAGGAATCTCCCAGTTCGTCCTAAAATCAATGATTCGTATTGTTGCTGGGGCGACAATCGGTGTCTACATAGGTATCGAAAAGTTAAATCTAAAAAGCCCCCTCACTGAGCATCATGGATTTTCTGAAAAAGGAGCCACGATACTTATTTGCGTCGTAGCAATTGTGCTTGTTGTATTATTCTACGACATTTTGTTAAAACCGTTGCGGTCTTGGTTAAAAAACAGACCAACTGGTGACAACCTAGTCGAAGAAGGCGGGCACTTTCACACAACAAGACACATCAGAAAGGGTACTAAAATATCCTAATTGCAAAAAAGTAAACACAAAATGCAGGTTCCCTCGGGGCTTGCATTTTTTTTATTGGTGTGCTATGATATGAGTGCTATGTTGAAGAAAACAAAGAAAGCAGCGGCAATCAAAAAAGTTCAGTTGCACGACAAGGACAATGGTTCTTCTCCTGCTCAGATCGCTATTTTGACCGAACGCATCGAAAGCCTTTCAAAACACTTGAAGAAACACAAGCTAGATAACCATTCTCGCCGTGGTCTCATCAAGATGGTTGCAGATCGTCGCTCTCACATGAAGTTTTTAGAGAGAAACAACAAAACGGTCTTCACTAAAGTTGCCAAGGCCCTCGAACTATAAACAACACAGCTCGCGAAAGCGAGTTTTGTTTTATATAGGCTTTTGTACGCTACAATATAGTAGGTCGATTTTTACATATTTTATATACATTCATTTTTATGCCAGTAATCAAGCACAAAGAACAGCGCGTTGCCGTTTTTATTGATACTCAAAACATGTACCACAGTGCTCGCAACCTCTACAACCGCAAGGTTAATTTTGGGGCAGTGGTCAAAGATGCAGTAGCCGGACGCAAACTCGTTCGAGCTATTGCCTACGTCATTACCTCGGAAGCGGGGGACGAAAAAGCTTTTTTCGAAGCTCTTGAAAAAATGGGTATTGAGACACGGACCAAAGATCTTCAGATCTTTTCGGGTGGTGCTAAAAAAGGCGACTGGGATGTCGGTCTTGCTATTGATGCAGTTCGCACTGCAGCACGCATAGACGCAGCGATCATTCTGTCGGGCGATGGGGACTTTGTTCCACTCGTCGAATACCTTCAAAAACACTCTGGGATTCAGGTTGAAGTTGCCGCATTCGGCAAATCAGCTTCGCTCAAGCTCAAAGAGGCAGCAGACGATTTCGTCGATCTGTCACAGAACGCAAAAAAGTATCTCATTGGTATGCGCCAATAATATCTGCAAGCAATAAAAAAACCGGTCATCATACGATGATCGGTTTTTGCTTTAGTTATTTTTGCACTTTTTAAGATGGAGCAAAGCGCCACTTTTTTAAATCCGGTTCCGGAAATTTTGGAGGATGATTTGCGCATGCTCTCAAATACCTCATATACCTTTTTTTGTCTTTCGAAATAACTTTAACAAACCAAGATATGTCTGGTGCAATAATAATTCGCGTCTGAAGTAATTCGATTTTGTCACCCGGGAGTTTTTCGAACAAACGCTCGTGAAAAAGAAAATATGCATTTTCAAAACTATCACGAATTTGTCGAACAATACCGACCGTAGAAACTATTTTATATTTTTCAGTTTCTGGACGAATTGGTGAAAACATATTGGCACTGAATACATCGGCCATCATGCTACTCTCTGGACGCATACTGGCTTCTAGTCGAAATAAATCTTGAGCAGCCACTTTTGCAAATACTTTTTTACAACCATACGGTTTAACTTTTTTTACGTAGTACTCAATAAGTTGTGCTCTACGTTTTGTTTTTTCATCAAAGCTCACTTCGAGTACACGAGGCCTGCCGATGAACAATGTGTTGAGCAATGTTGAAAGGCGGCAAGATTCTTTTGGGGGAGAGTTGAGCGCGCGATTGAGACGACTAGTGCCACGATTGCGGGCATACTCAGTTCGCATTTGTTTTTTCCTGCGAATAAAGGTTCGGCTACGTGGCCGAATTGTGGATTTGTATTTCATTTTGTCAAATTTAAGTTTCCCGAATTATATCACATAATTGAGATTTGTAAAATATGGGAAGAATCTCGCCCGATGTATACTCTACTCATTACCACTAATCTAGTCTCTGGACGTATAGAATTGTTTCTAACAATTTTAGGGTCTGGAGATTATTACAATATGCAAAGCAAAGAGTATTCGATAGATATTGCCGGCAAAACAATGACGGCGGTTTTTTCAGACCTCGCTGAACAAGCAGGTGGAAGTGTGATGCTAAAGTGTGAAGACACGGTCGTACTTGCAACAGCAGTCATGGGCAACGACACAAAACACAATCCAGGTTTTTTCAATTTGACTGTTGAATATATGGAGCGTTTCTACGCATCCGGTCTGATTCTCGGTGGTCAGTACAACAAACGCGAAGGTCGTCCGAGCGATAAAGCTATTTTGGCGTCGCGTGTGATCGATCGAACAATTCGTCCATTGTTTGAGCACCACATTAAGAATCCTGTGCAGGTTATTGCTACTGTTATTTCAGTCGGTGCCATGGATCCAACTATTTTGGCAGTGAACGCAGTTTCGCTGGCGCTCGGTGTTTCACCAATTCCTTGGGCCGGTCCCGTAGGTGCGGCACAGATTAGTATTTCTAAAGGCGCTGGTGGTACAACACATGAAAGTGCCGAAAACACCGAATTTAAAATAAATGATTATGTACCAAATACTGGAGAAGCTGGTTACGACCTCGATCTCGTAGTCTGTGGCAAAGACGGTAACGTTGTTATGATCGAAGCATCTGCTATGCAGGTTGAAGAAGGTAGGGTAACGTCTGCCATCTCACAGGTCCTCCAATTGGTTTCACAGATAGAAAACTGGCAAAAAGACGTGATAACAAAAGAAGGTAAAACGAAACTCGCTATGCCAAAACCAGATGAGGACGAAACCATGATTGCTCTATTTAAAAAAGAAATTGAACCAAAAATCATGACTGACCTTTTTGGTGCGGATTCAAAAAAGCGTATTGCAGCAATCGAAGACAGCTGGGTACTCATGCTTGAAAACCTTTATCCAGAAAGCCAAAAAGATCGCGACGACCTTATTATGCGCGGTAAAGACTACGTCGATATTGCCATAAATGAAATCGTACACAATGCAGCACTCACAGAAAACAAACGAGTGGACTTGCGCAAAATGGATGAGATCCGACCACTCTTTGCACAAGCTGGCGGTGTTTCATCGAAACTCCACGGCACTGGTATTTTCTATCGTGGACAAACTCATGTGCTTTCTGTAGCCACTCTTGGTGGTCCAGAAACACAACTCGAGATCGAAGGCATGGAAGTACGTGGTAAAAAAAGATTTATGCACCACTACAATTTTCCTCCGTACTCAGTAGGGGAGACGGGCAGACTTGGTGGTATCAACCGCCGTGAAATGGGTCATGGCTTCCTCGCAGAGAAGGCCCTGGCTGGCGTAATTCCAAACAAAGATGTCTTCCCATATACTATTCGCCTAGTTTCAGAATCAACAAGTTCCAACGGATCAACTTCTCAGGGTTCGATATGTGCCGGAACTATTGCGCTCATGGATGCTGGTGTTCCGATCCTTGCACCGGTTGCTGGAATCGCTATGGGCGCAATGATTGATGAAAAGAATCCGGGCAAGTACAAAATACTTACCGATATTCAAGGCCCAGAAGACCATCATGGTGATATGGATTTTAAAGTCGCAGGCACACGAAGTGGCATCACTGCGATTCAGCTGGACATCAAAGTTGGTGGTATTCCACCGAAGATTTTAGAGGATGCTTTAGTACAAGCGAAAGCTGCGCGTTTACAAATACTTGATTTGATGGAGAAGGAAATTCCAAAACCTCGTGCGGACATATCGGTCAATGCGCCGAAGATCTTGGTTATCCGTATTTTACCAAGTCAAATCGGAATGGTCATTGGTGGCGGTGGAAAAACTGTGAATATGATTCGTGAAAAAACTGGTGCCGAAATCACGATCGAAGACGATGGTACTGTTTTCGTCACCGGGAAAAATGGTGCAGCAGAAGCGGCCAAGAAAATAATCGAAGCCATGACTCATGATTGGAAAGTCGGTGACACAACCCAGGGTCTTGTTATGAAAATTTTGGAGATCGGTGCGGTCGTCGCACTTTCTGAATACGCCGATGGCCTCGTGCATATTTCTGAAATCGCACCGTTCCGAGTTCAGAAAGTTACCGATGTTTTAAAAGAAGGGCAATTGGTTCCAGTCAAAGTCACTGCAGTCGATAAAGAACGTGGTCGCATTTCACTTTCGATTAAAGATGCTGATAGTAATTTTGTGAAGAATCCGTATCCGCCGACTGCGGCGAAACCAACAACGACGCCCAGCCCAACACCGTTGAACTAAGTTAGTAATTAATAATATTTATTAATAATAATTAAACACAAATATATGGAATCATTCGAAAAAAATATTTCACAAGAAAACGAAAAGGAAACGGCATTGGCTCTGTTTGTAGAATATAAAAATGAAAATGAAGATTATAAGAACGAAATTAAAGAAATTCTGAACACTAATCCAACATTGAAACAGGCAGTGTATTCATATGGTGGAACAGATATGTTTACTGAGTTCGACATTACGACATGGGGACCTTTCGGTGGCGCAGCACAGCACTGGTCACTAGACGCAAGTGATCGTATCATCCGTGAACCAAAAAATAGTTTAATCACAGGTGTCTACAATGAAATACTGAGTGAGTGGCGAAACCGCAAAAATCAAATTATTGCTGAGCTTAAAGCATTTACTGGCGATGAGAAAAGTGGTTTTGATTTAGTTCAAAAGCTTCACAAAGAACTGATTCTCAAACAACTCAACGACAACGATCATCCACTAATGCAACATTCATTTCAACAGTAGAACTATAAAAAGCCGTCACGTATGTGATGGCTTTTTATATTATCGTTAAACATATAATAATGTATACTACACATCATGGAAGTAGGTAAGAATAACACTGACAAAAAAGAAGCTTCATCTTTACGTACATTTTCGACGGACTTGGCGGAGGCTGTACGCAAAGACGAAATGACCGTGATCAAGGCTGCGATGGAAGAAGAGAAGCGTCGCCAACAGGAA
>CALRFB010000001.1:22829-29097 GCA_943356455.1 Candidatus Nomurabacteria bacterium
GATGGACGCTGCCGATTCACCACGCAATCGTCGTTTTATCACAATCGGTATTTCTCTAATTCTTGTAACAGTCATTGGCCTCGGTGCTTTGTACATTATTAGGAATTACAAAGCTCCAGTTACACTGCAATCCCAAGCTCGTATTCCAACACTGATAAGCGCGGAGCAAAGCACAAGCATTGAAATCGGCGGGGTTAGTCAGGATAAAGTTATTGAATACACACGAACGGCGATCAACAACATTGCTGTACCCGATGGTGAAGTGATGAACTTGTACTATACCGATGCAACTTCTGGTACGAAAAAAATAATCAGTACAGGTGATTTTCTTTTAGCTATCAAATCACAAATACCTAGTGCACTGTTTACTACTCTCGACAATACATTTATGCTCGGCTTGTATGCTACAGATGGCGAGCGTCATCCATTTCTTATTTTACAAACAAAAGATTTCCAAATTGCATTTCCCAGCATGTTTGATTGGGAATACCGTATTTTCGGAGACCTGTATACGCCGTTCAACCTGGCAGGCAGTGAGACCGATTTTACAAATAAATTTAGTGACATGCTCATCGAAAACAAATCGACTCGTATGTTAAAACGTGACGATGGTAGTATCGGCCTAGTATATGGTTTTGCCGATGAAAAAAACCTTATCATTACTGACTCCGTAGAGACTTTTAAAGTGGTACTGAAACGAGTGCAGTCTATACACTAATTGTGCAATTCCTGGGGTGATTATGGTACAATATCCCATATGAAAAACGATGCCCTAAGAACACAATTGGAAGCAGAAAAGGTTATTCTCATTGAAGAATTGAAAGAGATCGGCATTGTTGTTGATTCTGCAACAGGCGAGTGGGAAGCAGTACCGGAAAAGCAACTTCCAACTGCAGACGAAAACGATCTTGCGGATAAATTTGAATCATATGAAGAGCGGAGTGATATGCTCAAAACGCTCAAAACTCGCTACCAAGAAATTATTGCTGCTCTCGCAAAACTTGATGCAGGTACATTTGGAAAGTGTGAGGTATGTGGCGCTCCAGTCGAACAAGACAGACTTGAAGCCAATCCAGCAGCCAAGACATGTAAGGCTCACATGAACAACTAAAACAAGTACTAATCAAAAACCCGCGAAAGTGGGTTTTTGATATATATTTTAGAAAAAATTAAGCCCGGCTTCATGCATGAGGAGTAGAGTAAATACATGGCATTCGCAAAAGTATTCGCTGCGCAAATAACTGGACTGCACGGTAACATTGTTCGTGTAGAAGTAGACCGCACTCGCGGCCTACACTCTTTTGCTATTGTTGGTTTACCGGGGCAAGCAGTTGAAGAATCACGCGAACGAGTTTCGGCGGCTTTAAAAAACAGTGGTTATGAAAATATAAAATCTCAAAATCAAAAAATTACTCTTTCGTTGTCACCGTCAGATTTGAAAAAAGAAGGACCGTACTTTGATTTGGCAATGGCTGTGGCACTTTTACTTTCAAGCGGGGAAATGCGGGCGGTAACAGACGGCACGGTTTTTGTTGGTGAACTTTCACTCGACGGTAGTCTACGTCCTGCTCGTGGTATCTTACCCATTGCTCACGAAACAAAACTTGCTGGTTTTTCTTGTTTAGTTGTACCAAAAGAAAACGCAGAGGAAGCAGCACTCGTTGAAGGGCTCAATGTATTTGGTGTAAAAAATATTCAGGAAG
The DNA here is from genome assembly GCA_943356455.1 of Candidatus Nomurabacteria bacterium. GTDB lineage: Bacteria > Patescibacteriota > Minisyncoccia > Phycocordibacterales > UBA9973 > JAGOSA01. The sequence goes on from CALRFB010000001.1 coordinate 24,533, forward strand.
TAGTACGAGCATTTGAATCAGGTGATTTCAAATACGAACCACGCAGTGATTCTGTTTATATCCAGCCACACACTAGTATTGATTTAGCCGACATCAGAGGACAAGAAAATGCCAAACGAGCATTGGTTATCGCTGCTGTTGGTGGACACAATATTCTCATGTATGGACCTCCAGGTGGAGGTAAGACAATGCTCGCTAAAGCGTTTGTTGGCATATTGCCACCACTTTCAAAAGAGGCGGCACTCGCCGTGACTGGCATACATTCTGCGGCGGGAAATTTGCATCAAAAACTCATTGATTATCCACCACTCCGTACACCGCATCATTCATCTTCATATGGAGCAATGATAGGCGGCGGAACAACACCGCGTCCAGGAGAAGTAACCCTTGCTCACAAGGGGGTGCTTTTTCTCGATGAATTTGCCGAGTTTGATCGTCGGGTTATCGAAGCACTTCGTGAACCACTAGAAGAAGGCATTGTTACTATTGCTCGTGCAAAATGGTCTGAAACATTTCCATCAGATTTTATTTTAATTGCGGCCATGAACCCTTGTCCATGTGGTTTTGCTGGTTCAACCACAAAACAATGCACGTGTGCACCCTACGATGTTGCTCGGTATCGCAAAAAAATATCGGGACCTATTTTAGACCGAATAGATATCACGTTTGCTGTTGAACCGGTGCGGGTGGAACAATTACGAGCAGAAATTTCTACTGATTATAAAAACGGAGAAACAGATACCAACAGAATGACATCTGAACATTGTCGGCTAGAAATCGAAACTATTCGGGAGTGGCAGAAACAACGGTTACGGTCGCTCGGAATACATAAAGAAAATAACGCAGAGCTTTCACCAAAAGAGCTGGCTATTGTTGCGCCACTTTCTAGTGATGTGCAACTATTACTCGAACTCAGTTCTACAAAACTTGGCTTATCAGCACGCGCATACCATCGGGTTATACGGGTAGCTCGCACTATTGCGGATATCGACATGGAAGACAAAATAAAAGAGCGCCACATACTTGAAGCGCTCCAGTATCGTCCCAAATTGTAATGGGGTTTGGATTTTTCAGAAAAATTACAAAAGAGAAAGAGTAAAAACTATTCGCAAGAAAGCAAACAATTGTTTGGTGCGCCACGAACTTCGTAGTGAACATGTGGGCCGGTTGAGCGACCAGTAGAACCTACGAGCCCGATAACATCACCTTGAGAGACCACTTGTCCGACAACAACTTTCGTTGTTGTCATGTGGGCATATAGTGTTTGTATTCCGCCATCGTGCTCAATCGCAACATACTTACCGTAACCACCGTTGTAACCATCTGGTTTTACCAGAATAACAGTACCGCCGGCAGCAGCGTGTATAGGTGTACCGATCGGTGCAGCAATATCAATAGCCCATTTGTCGTGTGTGCCTTGAGACTTGCGTCCAACACCTACTGCTATTGGTCGAATAAATGAAGAACTATCGCCGTTGTTTGTTTTTGGTCGAACGAGTGTTCCAAATACCAAATTATTGTTGTCACCATCATCGACACTATTGTCACTCTTTTCCGGAATAGTTTGTGGGCTCGTTGTTTCAATCGTATTCGTTTCAAATGTCTGTGTTTTTTCTGAAAGTGCTTTAGGTTTTAAAACAGTGGAAGTTGGTGATTGAGCTAGGTCAGCGCCTGGTACAATAATTTTTTCACCAGCGATAAGGGTCGCGTCGGTAATATTATTATAATCTTCAATGTCAGAAATTTCTGCGCTATATTTTTTAGCTATTCCTACTATTGTGTCTCCTTTCTTTACAGTATATTGAATACCCGAAACAGGGAGTATGGCTAAAACTTCACCGACTTTGAGAGAGGCTTTGCGATCTAGATTATTGGCCCAAACAATAGTATTCGCCGAGACACCGTTATTTATAGCGATACTAGAAATAGTGTCACCGCTTTTTACTTTATATGTACGGATAGACTGATTTTGTTCTTTGTCATCTGAAACTTGAGTATCTGGTTTGTAAGTATCACCAAGCGGAGTATCACCAGAAATCAAAGCAGATTCGTCGGTGATAACGTCTTGTCCACCCCGACCAGATAAAGCCGGGGAAAAAGCGACTTCAAGGATCATCATCTTCTGAATAGTCGGGGAATTCTCAGTTATTGTCTTGCCTGAGGCAATAGAAAACAGCGAAAGAACACCGGCTTCGGCATGGCCTGCGTTGAAAGTCGACGCGAGTAGAATGACCGCAAGGATACCAATTCCCGCTCTTTTGTGATTCTTCTTTATAAATGAAGGGTTTTTTGACGAACCAGACATTGTTTTTTTAGAGTTTAAAATAAGCCTATTTTACTTGTCCTTTGCTTTTGTTGCCTATATAAGGGACGCACAGAGTCCGACCGGAACGCTAAGTGCATACAAGGCAAGGGACATAAGGGTTTTTCGGGAATTTCTGAGAAAAGCTTTATATTATAAGGCTTTTTTGCAACCGTACACAACGTCTATACTGGGGGTACAACCATGGTAGCCCGCCAAAAACCTGGAGTCAACAGGGTTGGTGTGGTGTAATTTTTTAGTCAATTAACAGTTTTTGATAGGGTTTAGAATGTTGCGTTGATACAATTATATATATGTCACATGAAAAACTGGGTCAAATGGAAGCAGCAAAGAATGGTATACCCGAAGTTGTAGCTACTTCATCTGGACCAGAAGCTAGCACGGCCGAACCTGCAAACGAAGCAACTGGGGTAAAAATCGATACTAACCAGGTTGAAAACCTAAAGCATGAAATCGAGGAGTCAATCGGTGCAACCGAAAAGTCAAAGGTAGGGCCCATCGTCAATATTATGATGAATAGCGGGGAAGGCTCTGCATCAACTCCTTTGCAGAATAAAGAAGACGGTATCAATGGTATGCTCGAGCATCGTTTTGGTTTTAATTCCGAAGAAATTGCTGCACTTGAAGAGCACTCTCGGTACAGCAAGATGTCACTCGGTCAAAAGCAATTTATTCTCAAATCACTTACGAATGCAACTCTTGAAAAAGTTGATGAAGTAGCCGAAGGACGTTTTCAAGCTGAGCAACAAAAGCGGGGGGTTGGTAGTCGACTTCTATCGGGCTTATTGAAAGGCACACGAGTCGCTGATGTAAAAAAGCGTACGTTCGATGAAATGCGTAGTGGTGGACTTGGTGCTCACATGGATACAATTGAAGCCATCATGACGCGCGTCGAGATGATGAATACACCTATTATAGAGAACGAGCGTGGTGAAATCGAAGTGCAGTACGGTGCTGGTATTTCATCATTCCTTCGTAAAGGAAATCCTGAAAACGCTTCCCTCGACAACAATGAAGACGTTGAAGCTATGCGCATGGAGCGACGTTTCAACCAGGCTGCAACAGCTCTACAAAATATTCCACCAGAATGGCAAAGCGCATCTGCAACCAAAGAGCAACGTCGTGCAGCGGAAGACGCACAAGATCAATTTAAATATATACAAGCTACGTGTGAACAGATGATTGGTAACATTCATGCCAATGATCCTAAAATTGCTGAACAATTTTCACAAAAAGTATCCGAAGCAAAAAGTAATATTGAACTCAATCGCCTCATGGATGCACATCCAGACAATGAACGCGTGCTTCACAATTTATATAAAGAAGAAAGTAAGGCTGGTCTCGTGCTCAATGATTTAACGAAACGCGACAATAAAGGCTACTACATGGTGGGCGGTGCTAGCGCTCGTCTCTTAACTCGCATGTCAGAAATTGCGGGAGTAGCAAGCGCAACGGCAATTGGTGGTGTCGTCGGTGCATTCCGTGGTGCAACAACTGCCAAAAGAAATATTCGGGAAAATGAAGCAGCGATGCGTCGCGGTGCTGGCAACAAACTTGATTCCCACAAAATTATTTGCGTGTTCGATATTGCCATGAAAGCCGATGTTACTTCTATCGAAGGAGGTGTAGAAGCTGGCGCAAAAAGTTACCTGAAAAAAATGGACGACATCGCCAACAAAATCACCAACGCCAAAGATCCTGAAGAAGCTGCTTTCTATCAAAAAATGCTCGAAAATCGTGTGAAATATGCAGTTGAACGTGCCAAACAAGGTAAAGTATCTTTTGGTAATAAAGACGAGCGCATGAAAAACCAATTAGCATTTATGGATTCCGTAAAAAATGCTTCGGCTATTGCAGCGGCATACGACCCAGCTGTAGCAGAAGAAGTCAAAGCAACCCTAGAGCGACGTATGGAAAAAGTCTACGGCAAGCAAGATAAACAAGCGACAAATGAACGCCGAAAATATATTGCAAAATTTGCAACAAAGAACGCAGTGCTTGGCGCACTCATGAGTGCTGGCGGTTACGAACTTACTCACAAACTCATGGAAGCCTGGCACGTAGGGGGCGGGGATGAAGCTACGACAGACACGTACCATTACGGAGCACACCCAGAAAAACCAGAAGGCATTCACGTTGAAGCGCGTGACGACACATATGTCCATATGGATGAACCATTTGTAAAAATTGTTGATGATCAGGATATGCCCCCTGAGAGCGTGCCGGGCCGGATGCCGGGTCG
>CALRFB010000001.1:29107-30530 GCA_943356455.1 Candidatus Nomurabacteria bacterium
AAAAAATACAAAACCCGATTCCTGTACATGCAGATGATTCAATTATCAAAACAGAGAAAGTTGAATTCTCATCGAAAGGTGCAATAGAAACATTTCGTCAACTTAAAGAAAAACTTTTAGTTGATTATAAAAATATTGCTCCAGAAAAAATGCCATCTACTGTGAAAGAAATTATTGACAGTGATCCAACTAAAATGGCTATCAAATTTGGCTTTTACAAACCGGGCGATATAGATGAAAGTGCAATGGTATTGAAAGGTTCAACACTTGAAATCGATAGTGCTGGAAATCTTGATTACCATCATGTTGGCGGAGAGAACTATCACATACTTGAAAACGCCGATGGTAACAAGTCGTATAGCTATGATGAAAAAATGTTTGACTACAATGGCAAAACTGAAATGCCTTCAGCTGAATCTAGTGATTCATTTGATCAAGAATATTCTGATGAATACATCATCAAACATGGTGAGAGAATTCCAGTTATCAATCATGATGATATTACTCCGCCAACCGACAATGAAAACTATGTCGACAAGGGTGAGCACTACGAAGAAGGAATCATTGCCAAAGAAATGAACCCGATTCCAGCAGAAAATATCCGTCCGCAAGTTGGCAAAACGCTTTCAGGCGGTATGCGTGGTCGTTTCCCAAATATTCCACAAGCTGGTGAGCCTGGTTATCGAGGGGCAGGCATGCATGGCAAGTTTCCACCAATGCCAAGCATTAGTCATGTTGAACAAAATATTCCAGAAAATATACAGAATGTTGCACATGAATACCAGCCGGGCCAGCACTATGAACTTCCTCGTTCTCCACAAGGTACATACTACAAGACCATAAAGGTGAATGGCCGAGAGATAATGATCGATACACACAGCACAAATCCGAACAATGCATTTGATGGTCGAGTCAATCGTCTTACGACTAAACTTTTCAGTGAAAAATTTAGTAGCGGTAGAAATGCGTTTGGGGACAAAATCGTAGACCCAGCTATTTCAAACCGACTTGCAAATGATATGGCTGCAGATGACATATACGAAACACCAAGCGGTCCGATAAACCAAGAAACTGCTGACTACCTCAATACGATTCGTAAAATCCACAATGCGTCTGGTTATGAACCAAAACCCGGACAGACAACAGATATATATGTAAAAGAGGCATTGCAACATATGAAAAATGACGCCAAAAATATCCGTACGTTTGTAAATGAACTTGTGTATAGCGATACCGTCGCACATGGAGCAAAAGAAACGGCGGTCGGAGATGACGTCTATAGATAATAGACAGTAAAAAAAATATGTGAGTGTTTTACTATTTCCTGCTATAGTGTCTGCATGTCAGAAATTTTAGCTGGTTTAAACGAGCGCCAACACGAAGCCGCAAGCACTATTCAAGGACCTCTTCTCATAATTGCGGG
>CALRFB010000001.1:30540-46496 GCA_943356455.1 Candidatus Nomurabacteria bacterium
CACCGCATTCTCAACATTATCGAACATGGCACCAACCCTCAAAATATACTTGCCGTAACATTTACCAACAAAGCCGCCAGGGAAATGCGCGAGCGTGTTAGAAATGAACTACCGGTACACGTCGCTATGCCGATGATGGCAACATTCCACTCACTCGGTGCCATGATTATGCGTGAACACGCTGAAGTGCTCGGTTTTACGAAACATTTGAGTATTTTAGATCCAGACGACGGTCTTACTATCATAAAAAACATACTGCGTGATTTGGGATATGATCCAAAAGACAATGATCCACGTGGCATTCGTGAAAAAATATCTCGTGCAAAAAATGAATGTAGGGAAGTCGGCGAATACAACCAAAATGCTCGTACGCCGATGGAAAAACTAGCTGGTAAAGTCTGGGGGTACTACCAAGTCGAACTAAAAAAACAAAATAGTGTAGATTTCGACGATTTACTTTTGCTGCCATTGGCGCTTTTTGATCGTAAACCAGATATACTCGCTAGTTACCAAGATCGCTACCGATACATTCATATCGATGAGTACCAAGATACAAATGAAGTCCAGTATCGTCTCGCAAATATGCTGGCGGCTAAACACAACAACATATGCATCGTCGGAGATGCCGATCAGACTATTTATACATGGCGCGGTGCACAAATAGAAAACTTATTACGTTTTGAAACGGATTACCCAAAAGCCAAAGTTGTATTGCTCGAAGAAAATTATCGTTCAACAAAAATTATTCTCGATGCTGCAAACGAAATTATTCGTAAGAACGAAAACCGTCGTGAAAAAAATCTATACACGCGTGTTGAATCGGGAGAAAAAATAACTACATTTGAAGGTTATGACGAACGACACGAAGCCACATTTATTGCCGAAAAATCTATGGAGGCTATTGTATCGGGAGTTCACGGCAAAGAAATTGCTGTATTGTATCGAACTAACTTTCAGTCCCGTATTATTGAAGAAGCCATGCTTGCTCTCGGTGTGCCATACACTGTGCTTGGTGTTCGCTTTTTCGAACGTCGTGAGGTTCGGGATTTGATTTCATATATTCGTGCCGCACTCAACCCAAAATCTCTTGAAGATATTAAACGTAGCATCAATGTGCCAGCTAGAGGAATTGGCAAAGTCACACTGACAAAACTTTTCGTGAGTGAAGGTGATTTTATTGGCGCAGGTATTCCAGCTGGTACTGCAGCCAAAATAAATAACTACTATGCAATTCTCAATACTATCCGCACTTTTGCAGAAAGTAATACAACATCGGCAACAGTTAAATTTGCATTGGAAAAATCGGGTATAGAAACTATGCTCAAAGAGGGTAGCGCTGACGATGTCGAACGTCTCATGAACCTTGAAGAATTGGTAACACTTGCAACAAAATACGACGCACTACCCCAAGGCGAAGGCATTGAGCAGTTTATTGCCGAGGCGGCGCTTGCTAGTGATGCTGATGAAAGTGACCGCGACAAAGCTGAAGGTGTACGGCTCATGACTGTCCACGCGTCAAAAGGCCTTGAATTTGATACGGTTTTTATTGCAGGACTCGAAGATGGTCTTTTCCCGCTACGTCGCGACGGGCAACGGTTGGGTCGTGAAGAAGAAGAGGAAGAGCGTCGTCTCATGTATGTTGCCGTAACGCGGGCGAAGAGAAAATTGTATTTGTCACATGCTATGTTTCGCACAATATACGGAAGTAAAGAAGTGCGCAGTCCATCTGAATACATGTACGATATTCCCGAACCACTACTCGACAAAACAAATGGTGGTGGAGGTAGTGAACCCGCATATCGAGAAAAAACGATATACTTTGACTTGTAACACTGACATGAAAAAACAATTAGATAAAAATAAAAAAGCGAAGAAATCTTTGGGACAACATTTTCTAACTTCAACGTATGCTCTTGATCAAATAGTTAAGGCTGGAGACATCACGAGCAGTGACTTGGTTGTAGAAATTGGTCCAGGTAAAGGAGTACTTACAGAACGACTCATCACCTCAGCAGGGAAAGTGATTGCCATAGAAAAAGATCGCGAACTCATTGCGGGCCTACGAGAATCATTTTCTCGCGCAATCGATGGTTTTCGTTTCGAACTTATAGAAGGAGATATTTTAGATTTTGACACAGAGACATTGCGCGGCAGCAAAAAAACAATTTCATATAAAGTAATTGCCAATATTCCGTACTACATTACGAATGCCATTATCCGACTTTTTCTCGAAGCTACATCACAGCCCGAACGTATGGTGCTCCTCATCCAAAAAGAAGTTGCGGACCGCATCATGGCGCGCGACGGCAAAGAAAGTATATTGTCTATTGCAGTCAAGGCGTATGGCACACCAAAAGTTGTGGCTAAAGTTCCACCTGGAGCATTCAACCCACCACCTAAAGTTGATTCTGCTGTCATCGTCATTAGTTCTATTTCTAAAAAACTTTTTCAAATGAGCGCACATCCAAATAAAGAAGGCGATGCATCAATCAATGAAAAAACATTTTTCAAAATCGTTCGTGCTGGTTTTGCGCACAAGCGTAAAATGCTAGCAGGGAATCTTACGACACTGTATAAAAAAGATGCCATCGCTATCGTATTTAAAAAAATCGGCATGCCGATGAAAACTCGTGCCGAAGATATCACCATACAAGACTGGAAAAAGCTTGCAGAAGAATTTTCAAAATAAGATATAATACAAAGCATGAAATACACCATGCTTGCAATTGCACTCCTCGGCATATTTGGCGTCGTCATCGCCAAGCAAACATATGCCGCACCCATGTCGATGCCTTTTGGTGGCAAGGTTATTATGAATACGATTCCGGGTATTATCTGCGTACCACCAGGCATGGGCCCTGTAGTTACAAGTCAAAATGTCGGGGGCCTAGCAACAGCTGCACTCGTTGGTGGTAATTCAAACTATTCAACCGGAGTAAGAGCAGGGGGGATTGTGATGGGGCTTTATTCAACAATCCCATTTTATACCACGGATCCAACAAAAGTTACTAGGCCGGGTGGTTACATTCTTGGTAGACACTTGATGGTTCCTGATTTTGCTACTTGCAGAGTAGGGCAATACCCATTTCCTATTATGAAAACAACAACATATGGTGTTTCCCGATAATAGCCTTATTTTATAACACTTTTTAATTATTTTTATGCAAATCCCTTCAAAATACCTTCCGAGTAAGCAATTTGTAAAAATCGCCTGCGGAGCCCTCGTTGTTATATTCATTATATATATGGTGATTTTGTATAAAAAAACCTATACAGCACTCAAGAACCCTGCAATTACAACGTCTACTGTGCCTGTTCAGACGTTGCTGGACAAAGACACAGACAATGATGGGGTAAAAGACTGGGAGGAGGCGCTTTGGGGTACAGATATTTCAAATCCAAAGAGTTTTGGTGTGCCAGACAATGAATATATTGCTCAAAAGCGCAAAATGCTTGATACACAAGGTGAAATTGGCGCTGCTGGGAGCCAAAACCTCAATGATACCGAGAAAATTGCCCGAGAATTCCTGACAACTATCGTTTCTCTCAAGGAGTCTGGCAATCTCAATGCTTTCAATATCGGCAATCTGGCAACGAAATTTAGTACAGATGTCGGCGCCGGGGCAACATTGCAGAAAAAATACACCGCGACCGACATAACAACCGGCGCCGACACAATCGCCAGCAAAAAAGCCTACTATGACAAGGTTTCCAAAGCAATTGCGGCTGCAAAAACTGGAGGTATGGGCACAGAGCTAAGTGTAATCGCAAAATACTTCTCGGCTGGTGATACCGCACCGACCGATTCATCTCAAATCAATAAATTAGCGACAATATACACCACACTTACAAAGAGTCTAAAATCTATATCTGCCGTACCACCAAGTGCAGTCCAAATGCAACTTGATTTCCTCAACGAAGCCGACAACATGGCAAGTATTTTCAAAAATATATCCCAGATAGGCGACAACTCTATCGTTGGACTCGTTGCTGTTGCTCAATTCCAGAACAATGAGCCTGCCATGGAAAAAACTCTCGCTAGTCTCATTACTTACTTTAAAGCTAGTGGTATAATCAAATAACATATGCGATTGCTCATACAAAAAAGTATACTCGGGTTTACGATAATCGTTTTTGCATTTAGTCCAGCTTTTATGGCGCCACAGCCGGCGCGTGCAGGCGGGCTTCTTGGAGACTTTGGTGGGGAACTGGCAGTTACAGCTCTCGGATGTAGTGGTATCCTCGACAAAGTAACGAGTGCACTTTCATCTCTTACGGGCAGTCTACTTGGTCAGGCCAATGGCGAAGTCCCAGTCACAGATGCATCTACTCATTCCAAAGAAAGCTGTCTCGACGCTATTGCATACACCGCAGCTAAAATCGTCCTCGCTAAAATAACAGAATCGACACTCAACTGGATCAATACCGGTTTCGCTGGTTCGCCAACATTCGTACAAAATCCAGGCACATTTTTCCAAAGTATTGCCGATGAACAAGTTTCAACATTTACTGCTCAGATCGCATTCGATCCAAACAATTTTCCTTTCGGTCGCATAACGGCACAAAATATCATTGGATCAATACAAAAACAGCTCGACTACAACGCCAAGGTTTCATCGGGAAACTTGCTCAACTACGACAACAATCCAAACATTCCTTATGCACAACGTTTCGACAATTTCACCAACGACTTTCTATATGGTGGTGGTTGGGACGGCTACCTTGCTGTAACCCAAATCACGCAAGCAAATCCTTTTGATTCATACATACAAAGTGTTAATCAAATCGGGCCCGTGGTAAACGCAGCCAAACAACAAGCAAATCCTATTACTCAGGTCACTGCAGAGCTCCAACAATCTGGTGGTTTCTTAACCCTTAAAAAATGCACAAAACCAAGTGGTTATGAACCACCATCAGCTGACACATCATTTACGTTAGAACAGGCACAAGCACAATCTCAAAATGATCCAAGTGACCCAGACACCATAGATGCACTCTTGTGGCTTTCCGTTCATGTCTGTGAACACTGGGAAACTCAGACACCAGGAACTGCTATCGCTCAGCAAATGAATATTTCTCTCGGTCAAAGCCAGCGCCAACTTGAACTCGCCGATGAACTCAATGAAAGTATTTCAGCTGTTTTCGATGCACTTATCAAACAACTATTCAATAAAGGTGTCGCTTCGCTTTCAGGGGAAACAAGTGGCGGGGGTTCCAACGTCAATGTCATGGGGGGTTTTGGTAACAACACAGGCAATACAACCATAACAAGTGGTGGAAGTTCATCGGGCAACAATGGCACGCAATGGTACCAACAAAATCAAACATTCGATCTCAAAGAAGCTTTGGCACCAGGTGGTTTAATAGACGATCAAGACTGTCTCGTGCTCTATGATGCTAACGGCAACATTCTCAACCACGACGCAAGCGGAGAAACTATAAACCCTGCTTCTCCTACAAATACCGACTGTAACCAGGGCCTAGCTGTCGTACAAGAATCATATGCAAATGCGCTCAGGGCAGAAAGTCTCAAGCTCCAGCATGCCATTCTTTGGATCAACTATGCAGACTACTGTGTTCCGGGCCCACGTCCAGACTGGTATCAAAATGCGGCACAAAACGTTAGTTCTCTCCAGCAACGCTTTTCCGACATTGCCCAAAAAACAGACGAGGACAAACGCGCCAATGATAGCTATATGGAACTTAAATATTTCACAGGTTTTGCTGCAAACTATGCAGATACCGTAAATCTAGAAAACCCAAATCATGCATTTAATGCAATTTGGCAAACTCTCCGCTCCACAACCATAGACGAACAACCAGAAGGCTACAAAGAATTTATTGAGCAACGCTACAGCACAGCGAATGCGCACTATCCACTCATATCTCTACTTATAAACCAAGAGTACGCCAAGAAAGCTCGCTACCAAAGTATTATTGAAAGCAATCTTGCTGCAGCGGCCGAAGCACAAACCATGTCTCTTCGTCTTGCAAACTTATATCAAAATATCATTGACGGGGAAGCTCAGTACCCAGCCGGTACACCAGAGCGTCAAAAGTTCATGGACAATGAGCTCAAAATATTCTCTCGCCTAGTTTCGGAAATTAAAAGTGGCACAGATATAGACAATATTATTTCTGATATTCGTCTTGCTGATGATGAAATAGATCTCGTTGGTGGTTACAGCGCAGGTGGATTGATCAAGCAATGCATAGACCAGACAACAAACATCAATACGATTCTTGTACCATTTGGTAATGGTTTTGTACCAGAAATGACTCGTCGTCGATACGGGGAACCGAAAGCTACTGCTCAAGACTTCACAGATATGGGCTGGCCAAACGGAGATCCTCTAGCCAGCTATAGTCCTAGGCAGTCGTTCTTGATGGATGTAACAATCACGGCGCAGACCGTAGCGGGTGGTGCGGTTACACCACAACCTGGTATCTATATCGGGCATTATGTAAACCAATGCTTACCAATACCGCTTGGTGGAAGTATTTCTTACAGCTCTTGCAATGATGGTGACACTACTCTGACAAACTCATCGGGTGACCGCTTTGAACAGCACATAAACTCTTACTAACAAATCTCGCTATTTGATTTCAGTAATTGAGGTATAATTAAAAACAAATAATGAAAGCCCGTGGAAAAAAAATCGTCACAGCTTTTATGCTTGCTGCAATCATTGCCGCGGCAGTTTTTCCGTCGCAGGCAAGTGCAGATGTTATAGGTGATAAATTTGGTGGAACAAACGGAACAAATTTTATTATTCCCACGAATAAAGCCAGCATAAGTGTTGCCACCGCTGACATATCTTCAGTTCAAGCTGTATTCGCAATCAGTCTCAACCCAACCACAAACGGCACACAAGGTGACGTTCCTGCGGTTGACCCCAACAACCCCAACATGCTCAAGGGTTTTCAGTATTCAGCGGGAAGTGATCCGGTTAATGGACTTCCAACTGGAACTATCCAGGGCGAAGCAGATCTTGGTGTATGGGATACACTATTTTCAAATAATCTGGTTCCCACACCCGGTGAAGGCTTATGGCTAGATTTTGCACCCGTATCACAAAATGCTGCTACTTGTCTTTTGGCTAATCAATATGATTCAAGTTGTTTAACTGCAAAACCTCTAGTTTCCTACTTACTTAGGACAGACAACGGTAGAATGCGAATCCTTGGTACAAGTATTCAATTTAGAGTTCAAGTAGACGGATTACAGCCAGGAACGTTATACCAAGCTCGACTCCGCATAGAAGACGAAAGTGATGGAGGCCTTGCAACTGATACAGCTGTCACTCCGTTAATTCAATTTACAACACAAGCAGGAACCTCGACTCTTGCTGCCAGTGCGACTCAAAACGAAGCAAATGCTACCACTAGTATTGATCCTGAAACCGGTCTTCCGAGTTGCGGTGTTTTTGGAGAAAACTCTTCAATCATGGGTTGTGTCGCACAAATTGTATATTCGATTGTTTTCAAACCAACAACATGGTTGATGGTCCTAACGGGCGAGATCATGGACTGGGGTATTGGTTTCTCCATAGATAGTGCTTCATATCCTGTTAGTAATCATAGTTTTGTAACAGATGGGTGGAGAATCATGCGCGACCTAGCAAATATTCTTTTCATTTTTATACTTGTATATGTAGCCATTACAACTATATTTGGAGCCGACAATAAAAAATTGATTGCTATGGTGATTTTAGTAGCTATCATCATTAACTTTAGTCTTTTCTTGTGCAAGATTATTATCGATGTAGGCAATATCACTTCGAGGTTTTTCTATAACACCATATCCGTAAAAAATACACAGACAGGTGCCGATATCACTGGTTCTGATGGTAAAAAAAGTATTTCATACGGCTTTGCTGCGGTATTCAACCCATTAAAACTTTTTGCAGGCCTGACTCCGCAAACTTCTATATCTACAGCAGGGGGAGTTGTGCAAACAGGACTTGAAGATGCCAATACATACGCTCAATATTTCACCTTATTTTCAGTAATTGGCGCTGTGGTAAATCTTGTTGCGGCATATGTCTTTTTCTCACTTGCTTGGTTATTCATAGCCCGCACAGCAGGTATTTGGCTCGCTATTATTTTTTCACCAATAGCATTTCTGTCTCTTGCATTACCCGATAGTTGGAAAAGTAAACTTCCTGGAACAACAAAAAAATATGCGAGTTTTGGGAGTTGGCTCGGAAACCTTGGTGAGCTAACTATCATGCCAGCGATAGCAATGCTGATGATTTTCCTTATCTTAACTTTCTTACAGCCACCTGGATTTTTTGCTTCTCTTGCTACAAGCACAACAACAACAGGCCGTTTTATGTCTATGCTTGTTCCGTTAATCGTCATCAGCTACCTTTTACTTCAAACTAAGAAAATCGCTGAATCAATGTCAGGGGAGTTTGGTGATGCTATGGGAAAGTTGGGGAGTTTTGTTGGTGGTGCAGCAATTGGTGTTGCAACGGGTGGGGCAGCTCTTGCTGGTCGTCGAGTATTAGGGGGACTTGGAACTCGAATTGCTAATAGTGAAAACTTGAAAAAGAGTGCGCTTGGAAGAGGGGCGATTAATATTGGTAGAAGGATGGAAACTGCTACGTATGATTTAAAAAATACTAAAGCTGCTCAATTTGGTCTTAATAAAGCTGGCTATAAACCGAACGAATATTTCAATACAACGGTAAAATCAGGCTATAAAGATCAAAAAGAAACGCAAAAGAAACAACGGGACGAATACCTAAATTCAATGAAGCTTAGTGATAAATCAAAAAAAGATATTATTGCAGGGAGTGCTTCAGGGAGGCAAGAAACCGTCGCGAGCTTCCGAAAGCAGTATAAAAAAGCATACAATGCATCGGGGCAAAATACACCAGGTTCTACACCAGCATATCCATTTCCACAAGGAACACCGCAACAAACTCCAGCTCCTACTACATCCCAACCTCAACCCCAGCCTCAAAATCAACCCACTCAACCATCACCGTACACATCTACTAGTACTGCAAACGTTCCGCCTACACCGCCCCCACCAAACCCACAGGGAGGTAGTAGCCCAATAATCGCAACAACAATAATCGGTGGAGGTAATCGTCCCGTAAGTAACATCAACCCACAGAATATTACTGGGGTAGCACGGCAGAATACACAACAAACATCTCCTCTTCAAAACCTCAAAGGTGTAGACGATGCCAAAAAAAGCTTGGGTTACTCAGATAGACAGAGTAATGTAAGGCGACAGCCTTCTATGGGTACAATAACTCGAATCGCACCGAATAGAGCACCGTCACCAACACCATTACCAAAAAATCCTCCACTTCCCCCCAACTCAAATGGTTTTAGCACACCGACAATATCGTAAATAACATGGAAAAAAACACTCAACAATTGATACAAGAACGCATCGCTCAACTGCCTCCGTACATCAAGGCGGCATTGAGTAATATCAATTGGGCGCCAGAGATACTCGCTATCGGAAAGAAACACGGTTTACATGTCGACGACATGGGGACACTGCAAACTGAAACCGTACTTGTGCTTGTTGGTCTGGTTCATCCAAACGATTTTGCGAAAAATCTCAAACAAGAATTGCACATTCCGCAAGATAAAATCGATGCAATCGTGAACGACGTCAATGAACGTATTCTCAAAACGATCCGCCAGGCACTCATCGACTTTATCGAACACGAAAGTGACCAGGAAGAGATATTCCACAAAACTGGCATTGATCTAGCTCCAGAAGACGCACCTTCGATGAAAAATGAAATGCCCATCGGTACATCTGTCGCTCCAATAGAGAGAGACATTCTTGAACATTCTGGAGTTGAAGTAAGCGATGCACCACTTGCTCCGCGATAGAGAGCGACGTCGATATCGACATTGATCGAGACGCAACACTCCTTGGCATCGAACACCCAGCCAAAAATCAACAAACAGAATTTTCTGGACTCATTCGTACAAAACTCGATACTGCGACGGTGAACCCACCACAAAAAACGAAATATGAAGACCAAAAACCTGTTCCACCCATCGCTCCGAAACATTCTGATCCATATCGTGAACCGATAAACTAGCACAAATCAACAGAAAAAGCGCACCGGCGAAAGCGAGAGTGCGCTTTTTGGTATACAATATGAGCATGCAGTTTAGGACACCGCAATTTATCGACATTGAAGATAAAATATTTGGTCCATTTACGTTCAAGCAATTTATTTACATGCTTGGTTCTGCGTTCATGGCATATATTGCTTTCAAACTATTGCCGATTATTATCGGGGGACCGCTGGGTGCTGGTATTGTTGTGCTTGGTTTAGCTTTGGCTTTTTATCGAGTCAATAATAGACCGTTCATTACCATACTGCAGGCCTGGGCGAGATACCAAATTGCCTCCAAGCTGTATATTTGGCACAAAGCACCACCTAAAAGGGGAGGTGTTATGCCTGCCAGAACTCCAGTTGCACCCACAGGTACAACTGTTGGCGTACCAACACTTTCCGATACGCACCTCAAAGACATGTCCTGGAGTCTTGATGTGCTTGATGCGACTAAAAATCAGTAGCTTATAAGCTAATCTAGGGTATTATTGTCTAGTATGGCACCTGTCGGCAAACCGACTCAAAACTTTATCGCAATTAGCGAAGTGCGCGATGGCATCGTTGTCCTCAAAGACGGTGGCTTGCGGGCAATTTTACTTGCAACGTCGGTTAACCTTTCCCTAAAATCTGCAGACGAACAGATGGCTATCTTGCTCCAATTTCAAAACTTCCTAAATACACTAGAATTTTCAACCCAAATCGTTATTCAATCTCGCCGCCGCGACATGCGTCCCTACCTAGCTACTCTCGAAGACCGCATGAATGAACAACTTGAACCATTGCTAAAAATCCAAACCAAAGAGTATATCGAATTCATTCGTACATTTTCAGAACAAACAAATATCATGGAAAAAAGCTTTTTTGTGGTTGTGCCTTTTGCACCCATAACACTCGCTGCAAATAAAGGTATTGGCAAGCTCTTGTCTGGCATAATAAAAAGTAAGACAGTGGGAACGATCGACACTGCTCAATTTGAAGAAGCTCGCAGTCAGTTAGACCAACGCGTTGCTGTTATCAGCCAGGGTTTGTCTCGTGTTGGTGTTAAAACAGTAGCGCTCAAGAGCGAGCAAGTAGTCGAACTCTTCTATAATATATTTAATCCAGGAGAAGGTTTATCTTCGGCACAATAATATGGGTATTTTTGATACACTTTTGAAAAAAAATAAGCAAAGTGAAAGTGCAACAGCATTGCCAACTTTGCCAAAAGAAATTTTTGAAGCAGCAACACTCGAGTTTCAGGACATGATTGCGCCACCAGCGCTCAAAGTCGAACCAAAGTCTCTAAGTCTTGGGGGGATAATCGGTCGCACATATATTGTTATTTCGTATCCACGCTTTCTAACAGACAATTGGTTTTCACCAGTCATCAACCTCGATAAAATTTTTGACGTCGCTATATACATACACCCTATCGAAACAACAAAAGTCTTGCGACAATTTCAAAAAAAAGTTGCTGAAGTACAAAGCCAAATCAATGCACGAGAAGCACGGGGACTTGTTCGTGATCCGGTGCTTGATACAGCGTACCGTGACCTCGAAGGACTACGTGATAGTTTGCAACAAGCTCAAGAAAAGATTTTTGACGTTGGTTTGTATATCACCATTTACGGCGACAATGAAAACGAGCTTTTCAAAACTGAAAATGAAATCAAATCTATCCTTGAGTCTCGTTTGGTGTATTTTAAACCTGCCTTATTCCTGCAAGAAGACGGTTTCAATAGTGTTTTACCGACAGGGAATGACCTTTTAAATGTGCACCAGAAGCTCAATTCGGAGCCACTGTCTTCTATTTTCCCATTCGTGTCGTTTGACCTCACGTCAGACAAAGGTATTTTGTATGGTGTAAACCGTCACAATGCTTCGCTTGTTATTTTCGATCGCTTTTCTTTGGAAAACTACAATTCTATTATTTTCGCAAAATCTGGCTCGGGTAAAAGTTACACGACGAAACTTGAAATACTCCGCACGCTCATGTTCGATACAGAAGTAATCGTTATCGACCCAGAACATGAATACTTATATTTGGCAGAAGCTGTGGGCGGAAGATTTTTCAATATTGCACTTTCTTCTGAACACCACATCAATCCATTTGATTTGCCTTTGCCTCGTGAAGACGAGACAGCCGCAGATGTTTTGCGTACAAATACTATCAACCTCGTTGGTTTGTTCCGCATCATGCTTGGTGGCCTAACACCAGAAGAAGATGCTGTGATCGACCGAGCCATTACTGAAACATACGCCATCAAAGACATTACTCCGGATTCTGATTTTGCTTCGATTGAGCCACCACTTTTGTCGGACTTTGAAATGGTGCTATCTGGTATGGAGGGAAGTGAATCGATCATGCAACGTCTCACAAAATATACGCGTGGTTCGTGGGCAAACTTCATCAACCAACCGACAAACATCGACATCAATAAAAAGTTTGTTGTGTTTTCAGTTCGTGACATGGAAGACGAACTTAAACCTGTGGCTATGTATATCGTGACACATTACATCTGGAATGCTGTGCGCAGAGATATCAAGAAACGTCTGCTTGTGGTGGACGAAGCTTGGTGGATGATGAAATCCGAAGACACGGCTTCTTTCTTGTATTCCATAGCGAAACGTTGCCGTAAATACTACCTTGGTCTTTGCACGATCACCCAAGACGTGGCTGACTTTATGCGCTCGCCCTACGGCGCCCCGATTGTTACCAACTCTTCTATGCAACTTCTCCTCAAACAGTCTCCGAGTTCTATCGATTTATTGCAAAAAACATTTAACCTTACAGATGAAGAAAAATATCTTTTACTCGAATCAAACGTCGGCGAAGGCATATTCTTTGCCGGTCTCAAACATGTGGCTATTAAAATCATTGCATCCTACACAGAAGACCAAATCATCACATCGGACCCATCACAGGTGCTCGCAATCAAGAAATCGAAAATAGAACTCGAGGAAAGCGAAAAATCTGGACCTGCTCCTGTGGTTTCATAAAGTAAATAATAAAATAATACACATAGTATGAGGTGTACGGAAAAAAATCTGGTGATTTTTTTCCTCGGTCATCGGCCCGTCGGCCTGCGGAGCAACCTCATACTATGTGTTTTATTTTATAACTTGCTATAATAATCCTAATGCGAAGAACAAGGCAGCAAATATTTATTTTCACAGCAACTCTCATGCTTATTTTTGTGGGTGCGTTTTCTTTGGCGCACGCCCAAAACGACAGTACTTTTACAACCAACCCTGGTGCTGTTCGTGATAGTGATATTAGTGTAGATATTTTACCTGAAGTCCCCGGACCAAACCAAAACGTCAAAATAACTGTTTCAAGCTACGCTACCAACCTCAATAAAGCCACCATTACTTGGACTAAAGACGGTAAAACTGCACTTTCAGGTACAGGTAAAACATCATTCTCGTTTACAACAGGAGATGTTGGCACCGAAACCCAAATCAGTATTGCTCTTATTCTCGAAGAAAACAGCCGAGTCGACAAAATCATTACCATCAAACCATCTCAAGTAGACATCCTATGGGAAGCTTCCGAGTCACATGTTCCACCTTTTTATAAAGGTAAGGCGCTTCCAATCAAAGAGTCTCGTATCAAAGTCGTAGCATTGCCAGTTGAAAAAGATGGTTCCATTCAGCCATTTACCAAAGTTTATAACTGGAAGAAGAATTTTGTTGTAGATCAAAATGGTTCGGGTTACGGCAAATACGCATTTACGTATAGAAATTCATACATGGACCAGACCGACACAGTATCACTAACAACTTCAAGCCAAACAGGTAGTGGGACAGCAGGGGATATCACTCTCAATTACGTCAATCCACTCTTGCTGGTATATGAAAACAGTCCTGTGTTTGGTTTACGGCTTAATAAACTCCTCAATAACGGTTTTAACTTACCCTCAGGAGAAATAAATGTTAGTGTGCAACCATTTTACTTTTCTGAAACCAAAGGCAGTGTTACTGGTAAAAATATGCAGTATACATGGATCATCAATGGCACTAATGTCACCCCTCCCAGCCTGCCAAACGAACTTACTCTTCGTGTAAACAATGACACCGGCGTCGCAACCATCGCTTTGTCAGCCACAAACATCAGCACGCTTTTCCAACAAGCCAAGCAAACAATCAGCCTGACACTGGGTAATAAATAGCATGAAAAAAATACTTCTTTACATATCACTTGTCGTAGCATTCATACTTATCGGTACGACCTGGACTAGAGCTGACGGGACGATAACTGCGCAAGCACTAGCTTCGGACATAGAAGCTACAATTACCTTGACAGCAACAGGTAACACTAGTCCGGTTCAGGTGGTGATTCGTTACGGGCAAGACGCGACAGCACTAACTCTCCAAGGTAATGCACTAAATTCTACAAGTACAACAGTAACTATTCCTGTCGACAGCTCTGCCGCATATCACATTACAGGACTTACACCTACCACTACGTACTATTATATTGTTACCGACGCATTAGTTTCGACAGTAACATATACAAATCAAGCTTCTTTTGCCACAAACCCTTCCGGCCAAGGGTACGGTGTCGGTCAAGGTGCAACAGCGGCACCTACGTGTGCGGCAGGACCAGACGGCTACTGTTTGCTTGCTCCACTCGGAGGTGTCTCTATCATCACAGACAGTGATTTGAGCAACTACTTTGGTTTGATATATCGAATTCTCATCGGTTTGGCAGGTGTTTTTGCTGTCATCATGATCTTCTTTGGTGGTGTGCAGTACATGACGACAGATGCTTTGGGACAAAAAGAAGAAGCTCGTAAACGCATAACAGGTGCAATCTGGGGACTTATTATCGCACTTGGTTCTTTTGCAATACTCAACACAATCAACCCAAAATTGCTCGATTTTACTTTTGGTGTAAACAAGGTCTCCGTCGGTTTTAAACCGGCTGATATCGATACTGACACTCCTCATACAGCCGTAAATGGTAAATATTGTATGTATCAAAATCACAACACCGGATACCAAGCGGGGTCTGCTTGGGGAGCGGAAACAATTAGTCGTACTCAACTCGCCGCAGCTCCACTCCAAACCAATGTAAATAATCCGGCTTGTGTGAATGTAGGTGATCACAACTGTACATCCCTAACTGGCCTCGACACAACGGGTATTCAGAAACTCCGTACAGCGTGTCCAAACTGCGAACTTACAATTACTGGTGGAACAGAATGTTGGTTACACTCGGCACGAACTGGTCATGCTAAAAACGCTAGCGTTGTTGATTTGCGAAATAATGCTAGTGCACCAAACTTGGTAGCTTTTGTAAAAGCTACTGCAAATTCGAAAGGCAATTTACCAGGCTGGGGGAACCTCTACGTAATAAATGGCATGGAGTTTGTAGATTAAGGCGACCATTTCCATGTCTGGGGTTGGAATAGTGAACACATTGCAATATATCCTCATCCGTAAACGTAACAAAAGTCGTATATAATAAAAGTATTTCATGATCAAAAAAATTCTTACAGGTGTACTTATACTCGTTCTCCTTATTGCAGGTATTGCTGCATATTTTTATTTCTTTGCAAAAAAACCAGCCGGCACAACAGCGCCAGCATTTTCTCTAAGTGATTTTTTTCCATTTACAGATAGTGGCAACACTACTCCAACAAAAGAGAATACAGACGGGTCAGGTACAGATGTGCCAGTACCAACAGAACCGCCTGAACCATCTACAACACCAAAACTACAAATGATCAATAAGGGTCCCGTAGCTGGTGCATATGCATTCGATGTTCTTCGCGAAAAACCTCATGATCCGAAAGCTATTGGCCTCGATGGAAAACCATTACCTATACAAATGGAACCGGCAGTCAAAGTTCGCTACATTGAAAGTGC
>CALRFB010000002.1:0-19070 GCA_943356455.1 Candidatus Nomurabacteria bacterium
ATTATATCAAAAAATCCGAATTTGAACAATTTTACCCCGCAATTCTGTCGCCAAAAAATCAGGAAGCACGCGAAGCGAATTTTGCGAAATACTTTCCCCCAAACCCCCAGCATTTCGCAAAATTTCGCTCGCGTTCCGCATTTCTGCACTCCGCCTCCTTTGCCCCCAAAACATTGTGGCGGAGTGCAGAGCGTTTTCCCGCACTTCTGCTTCAGCAGAAGCACCACGCTTCGCGTGGTGGCGCTTTAGCGCGCGGGAAACACTATGATATTTTATTTTGAAAATAGGTTCTAACTTGGTATAGTAAAGGCACATGAATTTTCGATCAGAAGCACCAAATACCGAAATAGAATCTCCTGAAAAAAAAGTAGAGATTTTCCATAAATATCTAGAGTCGGCGAGCGATGAACAGTTCTTGCTTTGTCTAGAAAAAAATCGAGAGCGTGCAGAAGCCATCGGATATGGTAAAAATGCCGTTGTCTATGCAGTTGAAGATGAAATTATTGGACATCTCTGCGTAAAGGAAATAAATGAGTTCCCTGAGATAAAATACAACGACCCAGATGTGGAATTTGAATTTCAAGATGATTTAAATAAGAGTGGTGTTAAGACTCCATACACGATAGCACAACTTAAAGATGAAAAAGGAAAGGCCTACATAATCATGGAGAGAATACATGGCAACTCTATTGGTGACATTATTAATAAACAGATGTCATTGCCAGCAGGTTTTAATTTGAATACATTTTCAATACAACTAACAGAACAAATACAAAAAATGCACGAACTTGGCATTTTGCATCGGGATTTGCATAAAGGAAATATTATGATTGATGAAAGTGGAAAACCAGTTGTTATTGATTTTGGTCTAGCTACGCACAATTCTGCGTCATCAGATGATGCGTACCTAGGCGAGGCTCAAATGTTGAATAAAAGTAACGGGAGATACATGCCAACCAAAGGGCTTTTTATGGACGATGACAAACAAGTGAAATTACTCAAAGCCGAACTACGATCATATATTGTTGAGGGTATAAATAAGGGGGTATTTACAATTTCTGATAATCTGATATAATATAAAAAATTAGCAAAAATGAACTTATCTAAAACTCTAGTAGAGAAGATCTACGAAACCGTAAAAAGCGATATCGAAGCGGGTAAAAACCAAGGAGAAATACCGCTATATAAACTCGCTTTTTATCTCGATAAAAAACCAACCATTGAAATCTTACAATTTCCATTAAGTTTGCTTATTTCAGACCGCACAGAAACTTTATATATCGGTGGTCAATTAGAGTCGTAACAACCACGTTCGACTCTTTTTTTATGCCACAATACTGATATGAATCCCCAGATTATGTATGAAGACAATGACATACTCGTTATCAATAAACCGTCTGGTTTACTGGTACATGGCGACGGTCACAATTGCGAAGAAACACTTGCAGATTTTTTGATTACAACAGCCAAAGTCTCACGCGAAATCGGTGAACCACTCATTATTCCACTCGGCAAAGGCGTCGTTGCTGATTGTGCATTGCCATCTCATGAATATACAACCAACGAACACAGCACACCCATTTTAAAAATTCATCGTCCCGGTATTGTTCACCGACTCGACAAGGATACTTCTGGTGTCATGATTATTGCTAAAGATATGGCAACATACCTTGCACTCAAAAAGCGATTTCAAGATCGAGAAATGAAAAAAGAATACCTTGCTGTCGTACGTGGCAGTTTCAAAGAAAATATCGGTTCAATTTCCGTGCCAATTGGTCGTTCAAAAAATGACTTTCGTAAATGGCTTTCTGGTAGGGGAACGCGAGGGGAATTACGTGATGCCGTTACTGACTATCGCGTGCTTGGTAAAACGCGTGGTTCAGCTGCTGATCCTCAGGACCAAACTGAATGGAGTCTGATCCTCATAAAACCTCGTACTGGCCGTACACACCAAATACGCGTCCATATGAAATTTACAAACCATCCGATCGGCGGTGACAAGCTTTATGGCGATGACAAGACGATTGCCGCTTACCCGCGCCTTATGTTGCACGCTATTCGTTTGAGCTACCCAGGGAAGGACGGAAAAATAAGGGTTTTTGAAGCTGATGCCCCTGCCGACTTTAAAGATGTCGCCCGTCTTGCACAAGTTAGCATTACATGATAAAGTAACGTCCGTTATGGCACTCAACGTAATGACCCCCGTAAATACAGACGAACGCAAAAAACTCGAATTTTCTTCGGGCGATACTGTTCGCGTTTGGTCAAAAATCGAAGATAAAGGCAAAGTTCGTCTTCAGGCGTTCGAAGGCCTCGTTCTTGCACGAAAACACGGCAAAGAAGCTGGTGCAACTTTCACTATTCGTAAAGTAGCAAGCGGTGTTGGTGTTGAACGTGTCTTTCCTCTCTACTCTCCAAACATCGATAAAATCGAAATCGTTAAACGTGCTCGCGTACGTCGTTCAAAACTTTATTACGTTCGAGAAAAAGCTGCTCGCGAAATTGCTCGCAAAATGAAAATGTTTACACTCAAAGGTAAACACGAAGAAGAGGCTGCTGAAGTTGCCGAAGTTAGCGAATAGTTTGTATACTACAAAAGCCTACGGCAATATGCGCGGGTGGCGAAACTGGTAGACGCACTACCTTGAGGTGGTAGCTCCCGCAAGGGAATGGAAGTTCAAGTCTTCTCCCGCGCACCAAGAATGGCAATTCTTAATAAAAACACGGTTCACGCCGTGTTTTTATTTTGTTTTCCAGTATCAAAATATGCATATTGCATTTATAATAGGTATATGTTGAAAAATGGTGGTATTGCATGTATCCTGCTCGTCGGTTTGGCTATCGGTTTATTCTTCTTTTTAAAAAATCGTCCCGCAATGTACGTAGTACAAAACGACACACCAGTACCGGCAGTTTCAACTGAGATTGTTTGGAATGCATACAGTATCGGTACAACAGTTTTTATTTATCCTTCCGATTGGATTTTTACCGCAACGAGTGACACCAGTGGTTTTTCCATTGTTGATCCAACAAGTTCAAATAGTGCAGACCGTATTGATGTGGGAGGATCGTGTGCAACCACACCAACACCTGATCAGGTCGCACAGCCTGCTAAAAAACAAAGTGCATGTATCAACAATATCTTTATGTATACCGATAGTATCAATAAGAAAGTACTCAATGTTTTCAATGATATGAAAACATTTGGTGAACAAAATACAAACCATGCTAACTAATGACATCATCGCGTACATTGAAAATGAAGTGCAACGAGGTGTATCACATCCGGGTATTAACGATGCGCTTGTTGCGGCTGGGTGGAAATCGATAGAAGTTGCAGATGCATTTCGTGTAGTAACAGAGCGAGCAATAGCTGGTACAACTGGTTTGCCGTACATGCCACCAGCTGAAAGTTCACACCCACAAAAAGAAAGTATTAACCAAGCTGCTGTTACTGAAACATTGGCGATGAACAAGGCCGCCGTCGGCGCACAGTCAGATGAAAGCGCGATACATACAGTGCCGACGGCGGAAACTATTGCCGCCGACAAATTACCCGTCGGAGGTTTTATCCCAAACTCCAGTGTTGCTGTTCCAGATCTAAAAATTACTGAAACATCTGCAACGCAAATCAAAGAAGAATCTAGTCACGTTGAACATCATCGCCTGATACCAGTACTCATCGGTCTAGGTGCCCTGGTTCTCGGCGTTGCAGGCTATTTTTTCTTGGCACCATTTCTCGATAATCCAGCAAAAAAAGTTGCTTCACTCGTTGCTATAGCTGAAACATCAAAATCAATTCAGTATTCAGGTGAATATCAAATCACTACGCCTGCCGGTTTACTTTTGCCCGACAAAGTTTTGTTGGCACATTTTGGAGGCACAACCGCTCGTGATAGCAATGCCACACTACAAGGCACTTTCCTTGGTGTCGATGATTGGTTTGATTTTCGTTCCAAGAAGAATGAAGTAAAGTTTTCAGATAAAATTTCTGTCGCTGGCGGTACACCTATGGAATTTTCCACTACGAGTAGGCTTATCAGTGGTGCATTATATGCAAAACTTTCTGAAAGCGATGCTGTATTTGAAAATGCTATTGCCAACCAGGGTGCAAACTGGCTACGTTTTGATGACGGGGGAGATGTGCCGATGTACGCATATGGTTTTTTGGGAAATGCAGACTTGTACGGCAAAGGTCTAGCTCGCACTCTTGCAACATATATCAGTGCCGCAACTATCGGTACAGCAGATAAACAGGCCACCGGAGACACGGTCATAGCTGTTCGGTACCCAGATGCTGTGGTAACTTACTTCACTTCGATTTTTGCAACAGGCGACAAGGTCGGTATTTCCGGAAGTATAGGACCAAAACATCCAGCCACCTCTTTTGTCGATTTACCTGCAGGAGAGATAACCGTTGGTGTCGATGGTATGGTTAAAAAAGCAGTCATTGGTTTTGCATATAAAACGAAAGACTATGCTTTACCAGTTCGCGTACAAATTACTATTTCGTACGATCGTTTTGACACACCTCCGGCTATAAATATTCCATCGCTCGTCATCCCATTTACTGACCTGACAAAAAAAGATGCTGCGAGCAATCTTCCGTCTGGGCTCGAAGGTTTTTTCAATGACATCCGTACGATAGCAAGTGTTTACAAAGGAACAAATGCTGATTCGTATAAAGGTGTTTGTATAAAAAAAGGTGAAGACAGTGTCGATAGTACAGAACTAACTATTCCATATATTTCTAATAAAGTTATGGCCTCTGGCTATGCTCTACCTGTTTGTAGTGACACGGAAACTGCGTGGAGTTACTACACAAACGACGCATCTGGATACTACTGCACAGACAGCCGTGGTTGGGACGGAAAGGTTGCCCGCAAACCATTGGGTGACAAATGTAATTAATATGGATCACGATTTACTAAAAAAGAAATGCGAAGTGTGTGAAGGTGGTGTACCGCCACTTAATGCATACGAAACTGAAAATTATATGGTGGAAATACCTGGCTGGGAACTTTCGTCTGATGGTAAGAAAATTTCTCGAAGTTTTATTTTCCGAGATTTTGTCAAAGCCCTCGATTTTGTCGATGCTGTTGCCGATATTGCCGAGATGGAAGGCCACCACCCTGATATTCATATTTTCTATAACAAAGTCACACTTGAGCTATATACCCATTCAATCGGTGGTTTGTCCGAGAATGATTTTATCATTGCCGCCAAAGTGAACCAAATACCTAACCTGTAGATTGTGGGCATTTTGCCAAAAAACTAGCAAAATATCGGTTTTTTTGCTATAAATCACAAGCGGGTAATACTGCACAGTGTCGTCCACATGGAGCCTATGGTGTAACGGTTAACACTGAGGTTTGTGGAACCTTCGATTCGGGTTCAATTCCCGATAGGCTCCCAAAAAAATAAATACTTTTAATTAAAAAACCTCAATAAAAGAACAAATATCTTTTCGCGAAGTATTTGTTCGAGAAATCAGAGTGTCGCACTCTACAAGCATGGCATGTAATTGGCTGTTTTGTGATACGGGTAACGTAGATAGTATGGAACGAGCCGAAGCTACATTGTTTGAGCAGGTTAAAGAAAATGTATCATAAATACTTTCCCAAAAAGTAGTAAGCAACAAAGTTGGATTATTACATTGCTCAACAAGCTGCAACGACGAAACCTCTTTGGGTAAAGCTGACAATACCGCATGGCCGATAGGACTGATATGCCCACGCGCCAGGTCGTCGATAAGGTCTTCGGCGTCGTCATAACCTTGTCGAATATCTAAATAAAAATTTAAAAAAATAAATAACTTTTGCTTATAAAGAGTTGCTGTATCCATATCTATCTCTGCATATTGCACCAGCCAGTGCAAGGCTACGCACGGAGCAATGGCGGCGCCTATTGATTTGGTATATTTGGAAAGTTTAAAATTATAATTGTCTAAAGGGAAATTCATGTGCGGGTCGATACGCATTTTACGCTCGGTTGAGTAAGCGTCGTTGGCATGACGAAGCACTGTACTTGCCCAATGATACATATCAAGTGAAAGGATTTTTTGATATATGCTTTGCATTATTTCTATATTGATTTGCGCAAAGTTTAAAATATCCGATTTTGTTTCTCGCGATTGTGTGCAAGCGGTATTGCTGTTGCCGTTTTTAAGGGGAGTATTTTCTCCATCACCAATCGAATCGAGTAAAGAATAACCAATCCACCCAGCTAAACTGGCTATGACTAATTCTTCTAAATGATGGGTAGTTTGAAGTTGATTCCACGTGTCGTTGTCTTGGGTGCTAGTGAAACCTTCTCGTAATGTGAGTGGCAGTAGAATACATTGCGCGATCCAATCTCTTTCAAACATTGCCGCACTCCATAGTTGTGCGTATCCGGTAAAATTATTTGAATACGAAGAATTCTCTGATGTAGAGCGAATATACTGAACATACATCTCTGATATTCTTTCTGGCAAAGATTTTTTACTTTCTCTTTTTTCTTCCAACATCAGGTATGCATTCACAAGTGCCTCGATACAAAAAGCGGTTGAAAGTACAGGGGATCCATTGAACCATTCTGTTTGGCTGTCGCCATATTCGAAATATGCATATTCAGTTTTCCATGAACCATCAGGGCCTTGGTTGTCTATGATAGATGATAACCATTTAAAATGTTTTGGTGTGTTATTTCCGCAACCTTCTTTTTTTTGAATTCGAAATTCTTTTGATTTATTTAAATATGCCAGTGCACTACAACCAAGAGACAACAACATGGGGGAGGCAACCTTTCTCTCTAACTCTAAATGAATTTGCTCTTCAAAAATGTGGTGTTCAGTGCCGGTGTAACCTCGGCTTATAAAGTATAAGAGGACAAGGGGCTCTCTATAGTATCGAGACTCCAGATTCGCTCCTTGTAAAAATGGATCCATATTTTTCAACGAAAATCCGAGTAATTTTGTCATATATGCGATGTTGGCATTTACTCCGATATCGCAGTCCTCCCAACGATTATCTTTTTTCCAATCTGTTAGCCATGTTATATATGGACCGCCAGGAGTGCATTCAGTGGCGAGTAGGGTATGTGTCAGTCTAGCCAAGAAATCGCCAGTAATTAGTTCTGGCTTCCAAGTCAAAATAGCAGCAATAGCTAGTGCCGTATCATCTAAATCACAAGGTAGGGTTGAGCGCTTGGGTTCGCCTATGTTCCAATAATTCCACGCACAGTGGTCCGAATCTTTTTGTCTTAAAATACTCCCAATAGCATTGTGGGAAATAGTTTCGAGACGCATAGTGTCGAATGTGTCTAGTAGGTCACAGTTTTTAAGCGGAGTAAGTGCCCCAAGTAAAAGTGAAGTTGTAAAAGCAGTGTTCGATGGTTTGATATTGCCGTCGCTAGAATGAGAAAAACTCTGGAAACTACCGTCTTTATTCTGTACAGATTCAATATAGTTGAGTGCGTTACGTAGAATAGGTAGTATTTTGAGGCGATAAGATTTCTTGTTTTGCATGCTGATTTTTAGGAATAGATTTATTTTTAAGAATGGCAACTGTGAATGTTGATCCTCTGCCGACATTACTTTCACAGGAAAGAGTTCCAGAAAAATAAGTCGTAACAATATCGCGAGATGTCGAAAGACCGATACCAAGACCAGATGTTTTGGTTGTGAAGAACGGCAGAAAGATATTTGGTAGTATGCTTGGCTCGATACCAGAACCATTGTCCGTAACTGTGCAAATACAAAGTACTTCTCCGTTCTCTGTTGTTTTTTCAAAAAGTGCGACAGCGATTTGTGTTGCTCCTGCATCTATTGCGTTTGTGATCAGGTTAAGTACTACCTGATTAAATTTTAGGGGATTGCCTAGTAAGGTAATGTCGAAGTCAGCAGTAAAAATAATTTGAGCATTAACTTTCAGGGCTTTATGTTTGAGTATTGCGATGGCATCTTCAATCTCGGTATTCAAAGAAAATAACCCACGGAGGTCTTCAGTTTTTATTTGTTTTTTAACCGTGCTAATAAATGCTTCCATTCTCTTGGTTGCGTCACGTGCAGTCTTAAGGGTGGCAAGGGTTTCTAGGTTTTCTGTAGGAAATTGGGAATCTGTAGATAGTTTTTCAACGGAAAGGGTAACAGCCGTGAGTGGTCCGACCAAGTCGTGAAAAATCCCACCAGATAATTTACCGAATTCGGCAAAGCGATAGAGCTCACGCATGCGTTCTCTTTCTGATTCTCGCAGAGCCTTGGTGCGTTCCCGTACTGTTATTTCTAGGTTGTCGCGCTCCTGTTTCAAAGCTGCTTCAGAATCGCGTGCCCGCTTGAGCGATTGCTCCATTTCTTTGTTTGATAGCCTCGACAAAAGAGCGGTGATGCCGATCATAATAGCGTATCCGATAACGTCTTTTGTATCGAGAACACTAAGTTTCCAAGAGGGAAGTATGTGAGCAAAATGTTCGTGTAAGCCAATCGTTATCACAGAAACAGAAGACAGGAGTGCCATAATAAAACCGAAACGGCTACTGATAACTATCCCAGCAATCGTAACAACGAGACCGTATCCGAGTAAACCCATGGGTAAACTTGCACCCCATCTATAACTCGTACAAACTATGCAGAAAAAAAGTAAGAATATATAGGCATACCCGGCCACCAAATATTTTCCACGACGGGTTAGATATAAGAGAAAAAAATAAATAGCCAATATGCAGCTGAAAATAGACAGGGGCACACCTTTGTAATTGTTATTTGTGGCAATAACGATAGCTATAACTACTTCAAAAAAACCGGTTATAAGTATGGTGATTGCCAGAATATATGTAAGTATTCTTTCGCTACGATTGCTGTCCTCTCCGTTTGACCTCGGTGCTAGAAATGTGGAATAGAAATAATGAGCACTTCTATTGTACCAGCCTTGGCAGTTGGTAAACGCTGTTTTTATGCTCATTAGAATAGTGTTCATTATTTCTTTGGAGTTGTGCTCGACGTTGATATCAGCTCCACCAGGGTTCGAGTTCTCCGGCTTGAAGAGAAAGTTTCTTTATCTCTTCGGTGTTTCTAACTTGTTCGGTATTTAGTATTTTTTCGATAATTGATACCATACATTTTGCTGTTAGTGATATAAAGCAAATCCATTCGACCACATGGCTTGCTTCAAAATAAGTATGACAAAATGATATGAAGCCCTAATAAAATAAATATTTATTTTTCCTCAAGCATATAACCTCGACCAGGTACTGTATGGATTAATTCTCGCTTACCGTGCTGAATTTTCTTACGTAAATTGAAAATATGCGCTTCGATAGTATTAGAAAATGGGTCACTCTCCATACTCCATACGTGCTCCATGATGGTTCCTCGCGAAACAACATGGCCTTCGTTGCGTGCCAAATATTCAAGCAATGAATATTCTTTGCGAGTTAGGTAGACTTCTTTGTCACCCCGCATGACTCGTTGGCGTGCTGCATCGATCGTAATAGTACCGATTTTCATCACGGGTTCATTGATGCTTTGAGGCCGACGGAGTAGGGCGTTTATTCGAGCGATCAGTTCTTCAAAAGAAAATGGTTTAGTGACATAGTCATCGACGCCTTTATTCAAAAGGAGTACTTTGTCTGAAATTTCACTTCGTACGGTGATCATGAGCAATGGCATCTTTTTTCCAGCCTCACGAATCTCATGGCAAATACGTAGCCCGTCTTTCCCTGGAAGCATATAGTCCAGAATAACTAAATCATAGTCATTGGTTCGAGCTAAAAAGGAACCCTGTGTACCATCACTGCAACTATCTACTGCAAAACAAGCTGATTCTAAATAGGAACTTAACATTAATAATATCTGTGGGTCATCTTCTATAAGTAGTACACGCATAGTCGCATTATATGCCGTTACCGTAAATAGGAAACCGCCGCTGGGGAAACGGTTTTAGAATTATTTTAAAAAGATTTTAACTCCAACTACTTACAGAGCATTCCTTTTGGAGCTTTTAGAAGATCAACAGTGGTACCAGCAGAGTCTGTGCATGCGTAGCCACCTGTTGTATCTGAAAGTTTTGAAAACAATATGTATGCCGATGCAGTATCTTTGCAAGTCACAACTGCTTGGCTTTCTAGCACAGAAGGTGATGAGCAGAAATTCTTGTAACTGAGTGAAGCATTTGCAAAATAGTCTTCTGCATCTTTTTGTAAGCTTGAAATACTATTTCGGACACTTTCATCAAATGCGGCTTCCCCAGCATTTTTCATGCTGTTTTCTATATATGCATCAAAAGGCAAGCTTTCTGCTGGGGCGTCTACTTTTGCCCCACTGTTCCAATCTGTAAATTCTGTTGAGGTGGAAATTGATCCAGCTGTTGTTGCTATGGTCGCCATAATTTTATATGGCAATTTGTCTTGTTGGCCAATCCAAGCTTCACCAGAAAGAGAATTGATAGATGGAATATCTGACGTTAAAACTGAAAATGCAATATGGTACATGGTTACACCGTTGATGCGAGTAGGAGGGAATCGTTTTGTAATGGTAAGGCGATTTGTGGCGTTCTCGCCGAGCATGCCAAATGTGACTGGGTCGATAGGCACAGAAAGCCACTGACTCTGGTATGTATCAAAAAAAGGCACAGATGGAGCTTTGGTGGTTTTGATAAACAACATACTGTTGACGAGTCGAACACTAGCTTCGGCGTCTATGCTGCCAGCTGTGATAGTTGCTGTGCTATTGAGAGAAGTATTGTGGTCGGCGTCTTTGCTAATGGTTCCGGAAGCGGCGATGTCGAGAGAAGATGAAAAACCAGGAAGCATACCGAGGAAGTTGCTGTTGTCAGGAGCGGTTGCAAGTTCAACGTGAGCATTTGTTGTAAATGATCCACCATTTACTTGTCCGTATGCAGAAGCCATTTCGGTTCCTAGTGCGGCCGATGTCGTGAAGTAGCCGGCAAAATAGCCATATACTGCGCCACCACCGAGGATAATGAGTAAAATCACAAAGACAGCGATTATTTTACCGTACGATTTTGTTGGTTTATATGAAATAGTTTCAACACCTCGCACTGTGTTTATGTGCATCGTCGGTGTAGGAGAATGAATTGTCACAGATTCTACAGATGCTGCTTCGGCTGTTGCAGCAGCAGTTGATGCGCCTGCTCCAAATGTTGGAGAAACGAATTCGGCTGGTTTAAATGTTGGTTTCGAAGGACTGAAAGGTTGTGTTGTGGCTTTTTGTTTGTATGCATCAAGTGCGGAAGCGAGGTTTGGTTTTTGAATTGGTGTTGTTTGTGTGACTGGCGTTGCTTGCACATTTGGTTGTGTAAACGTTGACATAGGTTGCACGATTGGCTGCGGTGCAGGCGGTACGACTGGTGTGGCAAAAACGATACTTTCGCCCTCGTCGACATCTGCCACCTGCCAGCCACTTTTAATGAGCATGTCACGGATGACTGCTTTACTTACGCCACGATTTGATTCGGAGCGAATGTAGTCGATGAGATCTTTGTTGACCATGACAAAATTATATCACTAAAGTGCATGACTTTTTTCAACAAAGAAGTTGAAAACTACAACGTAGTTTTAATTTTGTCGGCAATGTTCTGGAGTTCATTTTCGCTATATGAAACTTCTGGACGATGGTCACCAAAAATTTTCTCACCATGGTGGCGGGGAATAAGGTGAATGTGAAAATGCGGGACTTCATCTCCGGCGATAACCACTTGTACATAATCACAACCCAAACCGCTCTTCATGGAAATAATTAATTTTTTAACTATCGTAAACATGTCGGCAAGGAGCGCATCGGGCACATCTTGTACCCACATATACGGCTCTTTACTCACGAGAAGCAAGTGGCCTTTGCTTACAGGGTGAAGATCCATACACGCCAAAGAAACAGCGTCTTCGTAGACGATTGTCGCAGGGATTTCACGACGAATTATTTTAGAAAATATCGTGTCGGTATTTGGGTCTGTCATGTGCTTAGTATATGGTAAAATGCCAAAGTGAAAAAGTGGGAACTGAGCCCGGACGTACCCGGGCATGTATTGACAAAGTATGGTGATATTGTTCGCCGTATGCTTTTTGATCGCGGTATAGCATCTGAAGACACTGCTGAAGTATTTCTTCATCCTAGCTACGAATCTTTGCTCGATCCATATTTATTTTGTGATATGGAAAAAGCAGTTGTGCGTATTTTTGAAGCTATGGAAGCCAAGCACACAATAGTTGTCTACAGCGATTACGACTGTGACGGTATTCCCGCTGCTACTATCATGTCAGATTTTTTTAAAAAAATCGGTTATGATAATGTTCGTTTTTATATTCCACATCGTCACGATGAAGGCTATGGACTCCACATGGACGCAGTTAAAGACTTTGTTACAACAGGAGCCAAACTCTTACTCACATTTGACCTCGGGGTCACTGCCGTTGCTGAAACTGCGTATGCTATGGCAAATGGTCTCGATGTTATTATTACCGACCACCATTTACCGCACGGAGAATTACCTCGTGCATTTGCAATCATCAACCCCCATGTCGACGAACAGTATCCTGAAAAAGTGTTATCGGGAGCAGGTGTTGCATTTAAACTCGTGCAAGGGTTTATAAAAAAAATACGGCGAGTTTTATAAGATACATGAAGGGTGGGAGAAATGGTTACTCGACGTAGCAGCACTCGGCACGCTTTCCGATATGGTGCCGATCCGCGGCGAAAACAGAATAATTTCATATTTTGGTATGAAGGTCTTGCGTCGAAACAATCGTCCAGGACTGCGTGCACTTTTTTCTAAAATGAAAATGGACACGGAACATCTGACTGAAGATGACCTGACATTTATGGTTGCACCACGTATCAATGCGGCGTCACGCATGGATAGTCCGATTCGAGCTTTTGAATTGTTGGCGTCGGACACACATGCCCAAGCTGTGCCTCTTGCCGAGCATTTGTCTAAAATAAATGACGACCGCAAGTTGCTCGTGGCTCGCATTATGAAAGAAGCCAAGTCTCATGTAGCAAAACGAAGTGAAGAAAGTTCGGTGATTGTTGTTGGTAGTACTGGGTGGTCGGCAGGGATCTTGGGTTTGGTTGCTGGTAAACTTGCTGACGAACTTGGCAAGCCGGTTTTTGTCTGGGGAATGGAAGAGGACGACGAACATATCAAAGGTTCGTGTCGGTCCGACGGTACGGTCAATGTCGTCGATATGATGACGGCAAATACAGACTATTTTGTGCAGTTTGGCGGACACATGATGGCCGGTGGTTTTGTGGCAACACGAGAAAAAATTCACTTTTTAGAAAATGCACTGACGGAAACGTATGTTGCTATGCAAAAAAATGCGGTCGAGGTGGCGGAGGTTGCGCGCGAGTCTGGAGAGACGAGCGCGCCCCAGCACGTCGCTCTGGCGACGATCACACTCGATAAAGTTACACCACGATTTATCGAAGACATCGATCGTTTTGCTCCGTTTGGTCTCGACAATCCAAAACCAATTTTTCTTTTTCAAAATGTCACGCTCGATGCAGCGAAACAATTTGGTAAAACAAAAGAGCATTTGGAAATTATGGTGAGCGATAGTACTGGTTCAACAAAGGCTATCGCTTTCTTTAAATCAATCGACGATTTTATACGTGATGTTTCTGTGGAACGTGTGCGGAGTGGTCACCAGATTACACTCGTTGGCACGCTCGAAGTGTCGTATTTTCGTGGTAGGGAAGCACGTATTCGCATTGTTGACATTTTACTTGAAAAGGCGTAGATTTTGCAAAACAAAATCTCAGACTATGATAGGCCAATATATGTCGGAGGACATAAACCTCTATTTCGATAAGATCGACATTGAAGAACTTAGTAAGCAGTATCGCTTGACTAAAGATGCATCCTTCATTATACCCAATGAAAAATTGTCTACATTGATAGCAATTACACTTGTCGCAAAAATCATGTATAAAGAAAAAAGAGGAGATCGATCTACTTTCTTTATTAATAGGAAAAAAGGTGTCGCAACGCTCAAGATGACAAGACAAGATTTTGATTCCTGGTTTATTTCCCCAAGTAGCTTGGTAAAAGATCTAGGACCCATTATCAGAATGATTCCAAAAGGTAGCGTGTACATTAGTTTTGAGGAATACAAAAACTCAAAACTATCCAAAGAAACAATTATGAATAGTCTTACACTGGCAGGGATTTGATCCCTGCTTTTTTATTACCATTTCCAATTACACGTATTTTGTATAGAATGCTTGCATGAAGATTACTATCTATACGGACGGTTCATCACGCGGGAATCCGGGGCCTGGAGGTTGGGCAGCGACCATTATTTTCCCAAACAATAAAGTTATTGAACTTGGTGGCGCTGAAGGTCATACCACAAATAACCGCATGGAGTTGACCGGTATTTTGAAAGCGCTTGAATACTTGAAAGAGCACCTTGGTGATGCGACAACAGTAGAAATACACTCGGATTCTGCATATGCTTTGAATGGTGCTACGAAATGGATTTACGGTTGGTTCAAAAATAATTGGTTGACAGCCGAAGGACAGCCTGTCGCGAACAGAGAAATTTGGGAAGCAATCTACCAGCTCACCTGGTTTTTTAAATCAAAGTGCGACATTATTTTCACAAAAGTTTCTGGACATTCTGGAGTACTCGGCAATGAACGCGCAGACTTGATAGCAACTGCGTTTGCGGACGGTGAACGCATACTACTTTTTTCGGGAAATGTGAAAGAGTACGAACGACTACTGAGTGATTCCGTTGCACACAGAAAATCTTCACCTGAAACAAAAGCTAAAAGTCGAGAGCAAAAAAATCGTAGCCTGATCCCAGCGTATTCGTATGTATCTATGGTTGGTGGCATGATAGAAACGCATCGCTCATGGCCAGATTGCGAAGCCAGAGTAAAAGGAAAAAGTGGTGCCAAATTTAAAAAAGCATTGTCAGAAGAAGATGAGGCGACTATAATAGCGTCGTGGACAGAAGGCAAGATGGTCAGTTAGTGGAACGACCTGCGAATTATCTCCGAGTTGGCATGTACGGTTGGCTCAGCGGAATCCTGATCGCAAGTATTTTCATAAATAGTTTTATATATATTATGCCGATTGCTATTGCAATCGGCATTTTACTTTGGCCAGACACCGGAAAAGGCGTGACGAATACAAGTCACGACTGGAAAGCGGAGCAACCAATCATTGTCGCGGATAATACTTGGAAATACGCTTATATTTTTTTTCTAATTTGTATTTCTTGTGCCGTGGTGCGTTTTTCATATACTGAAAAAAACTTGGCAGAAAAAATTCTACAGCTTCCTTTTGAACACAGTGTCGAGCTCAATGGCTTGGTTGTTGTTCCGTCAGAAGCTGGAACAAATGGTAGTCAATTCGTTATGAAAGGAACGTTAGAAAAAGATAAAGAAAATACAAAGAGTTCGATAATAAAATTCCAAATCCGTGATAGTTCTGGCGGGAATTATGATTATGGCGATGTTGTTCGTGTATCGGGCGTCATCGAAAAACCAGAACCATTTGAAACAACAACTGGAGGCATGTTTGACTATGAAATGTATTTAAAAAAAGACGGCATCCTCGGCATCGTCAAAGCCAAATCCATCGCCGTAGTTGCAAAGAAAAAAGGGAATCCAATTCTTCGTGCATTGATTTCATTCGAAGGAAATCTTGAGGACATCATTAAAACAACCATACCCGGAATGCAGGGCAGTCTGGCAAGTGGCGTACTCCTTGGCGACAAACAAATCACCAAAGAAAATCGCACAGAATTTGTAACGACAGGCACTACGCACATCATTGCGCTTTCAGGGTACAACGTAAGTATTGTGGCCAATTTTTTTCGACAGCTTTTTTCTTTTTTACCATTTGCTGGTGCTTTGGCTGCTGGTGGTTTTTCGATCATACTTTTTGTTGTTATGACGGGCTTGCAGTCGAGCGCAGTTCGGGCGGGAATCATGGGCTGTATTGTGCTGTTTGCCAAAGCCAAAGGCCGCAATGCCGATATCGGAACCGTGCTTTTGCTGGCCGCTGTTAGTATGACGATACTTAACCCGTATACTTTGTACTACGATGTGTCCGCTGAACTTTCATTTATCGCAACTGTTGGCGTGATTTATTTTTCACCTCGTGTAGCACACTGGTTTATGTGGTTACCCAAAGAAAAATTCGGTTTGCCGTGGCGCGAGATAGCCACGGGAACTATTGGTACACAGCTATTTGTATTGCCATTTATTCTCTATAAAACTGGAGTTCTTTCACTTATTAGCCCGATCACAAATATTGCAGTTCTACCCTTTGTGCCATACCTCATGGCATTCACGACAATCGTTGCACTCGTGGGCAGTGTGTATTTACCACTCGCATTACCTTTTGCAAAAATAGCGGCAGTCAATTCTGGTATACTATTGTCGCTCATCCACTACTCAACAAAAATACCCCTCGCCGCCGTGCCACTCGTAACACCACTCTGGGCGATGGCGCTCATGTACATTTTTCTCATCTGGAAATTTGACCCGTTTGGAATACAGGTCCAGCACCATCGTTCAGTGTGATATATTTTATTAAACTCTAAAAAATATAATATGGAACATCGCTCGAAAAACAAACGTTTAGTCGACCAGCTCAAAGGTATTACAAAGGAAGCAGTACGACAACGAGAAGTAAGATTGGTAGAAATTGAAGAACAAAAAAAAGCGAAAGCTGAAGAAAAAATAAAAGCTGATGCAATAGCTTTATACAATGAACGAGTTACCGAGGAAAAGCTCATAGCTGTAGCTCGGAAAGGAGTAAACTTTTATCCGATACTATTACTCGATATCGATTTTGAATACAAGAAGCATAAAAAAGCACCTGCAAAAGATGATATCGGAGCGCTAGGGTATTATGTCTACCTAGAGATCGAAAAACACGGATTTACCCCAGAAATTCGAACACTGACTGAAGATGACAAATACGACACTTCATTTGAAAATCGACAAACGAATTTCGACGAAAAGATAGTTGTAAAACTAGGTCAGTATGTATGTATTATTTGGTAATATAAACCTGAACTCTTACAGAAAAGCAAAAAGCCCCCAAAAATGGGGCTTTATTTTTTAAGATTTATTCCGTAAAAAATTGCTCTGCAACTTGCCAGTTGATATTTACGAAGAAATCTTCAATGTACTGTTTTTTGCCGGACGGTTGGTAGTCAGAGACAAAAGAGTGTTCCCACATATCGAGTGCAAGAACAGGAGTCGTGTCTTGGAGCTGTCCGAGGTGCTGTTCGTCCACCCAATGCATAAATAGCTTGCAGTCATTGTCGCGTGAGAGCATTGCCCAGCCAATGCCGCGAGTAAGCGCGAGCATTTTGAAACGCTCCATAAAACTTTCAACTGAACCCCATGTTTCCTTAATTGCGTTTTCAAGCGGACTACCTGCCGAGAGAGGAGTTGTGCCACCTTCAAATAGGGCAAAATATTTCTCATGATTTTTCATACCGTTCCATTCAAAAGAGAAACGACGCATGGTTTCGCTTATCGCATAACCATTGGCGGCAGTATCTTTGGCCATTTCTTCAACTTTTACTAGGACGGTGTTTGCATTTGTAACGTAGCCAGTATAAAGCTTCATGTGTTCTTCGATTGTTTTTGCCGAAATGCCTCTGAGCTCGGGGATTACAAATGTTCTTGGGGTGAATGTGTTCATATGTCTAGTATACCCTAGGTCACGACGAGGCTCTAACTATTGCATTCTCGCCCCATAAGTCTATACTGGGAAAAATAAAAATCGAAAACCATGATCTTTCTAACAAACATGCAAGACTGGGGCGTGGCACATAGTGCTATCGAAAAAGCGTTCGGTTCATTTCCACACATCATATCTGAAGATGCAGAGAAAAATATATCAGATGATAGTTGTGAGCATGAACATTACCTTGTGCATACAGATACGTCTGTTAGAAAAATAGACGCAGAGTATTTGAATACTATTCGAAGCCGACGGCCGAGTGATCGAGTGATACTCTATTTTATCGCCGACCTCCAAGGGCCGTCTCCGCACAATGAACGCAATACCAAACTAATGCGTAACATCGAAGTGATCCAGGTACATCCAGATAAAATCGGATACCATCTCAACATCGCACGAAATGCGCACGAAGCTCAATTAGAAAAAAAGCCCCATTAGGGGCTTTAGTTTTTACAACCCAAACTCTTTAAGTATATTTTCAAACGGTTTATTGAGGTACGTCGTGAGTAAAAAGGCGGGCAAGTAGACGAGAGCGATTATGACAAGCAAAAAGCTGCTCCAGACGTAGCCGGCGATGGTTTCGAATTGTTTGAAAAATGCTTCCATGCAGGCCACTTTAGCGATAAACATCGATGAGCGCAAGTCTTGTGCTAAAATAGCAGCATGAGTATACAACTATTTTTTACAACGATCGGGGATTCGATTTTAGCTTTGGGACTACTTTGGTTTTTGGGACTTGTCATTATCGACATTATTTTCTGGAGAATTCATCCGGCAATCGGAACTATTGGTGCATTACTTATCTTGGCATATTTGCTTCATCTCTTTTAATACATGGTTAGTTTGGAAACATTTTCAACACTGGGCTTGCTCGGACTCGCAATTGCTATTTTTTCGGAAACCGGCTTACTGATCGGTATTGTTTTTCCAGGAGACAGTCTGATTTTTTCGTTTGGTATTTTGGCGTCGATTGGCAAGATGTCATTGTTTGGAACGATTGCCGTTACGGCTGTTGCGTCGTTTGTTGGTTATGAGCTCGCATACTACTTGGGTAAAAAGTACGGCACATCTTTTTTTGAACGTAATAATGCGGGACTTATATCTATAAAAAGCATGAAGCGAGCTGAACACTACTACACACGATTTGGTGTACTTACTGTTTTATTCGCGCGTTTTATCCCAGTTGTTCGCACGATAGCGGGTCCTATGGCCGGTATTGGAAAAATGAAGCGCAGACAATTTACTTTGTATAACGCTATCGGCGCATTACTTTGGCCAACAGTTGTAGCAACGCTCGGGTATTATTTTGGGGAGCTTATCCCAAACCCGGATCGATTTATTTTACCAATCATTGCGGCG
>CALRFB010000002.1:19080-35410 GCA_943356455.1 Candidatus Nomurabacteria bacterium
TTTAAAAAATAAAAGCACCATACGCATTTCAATTATATGAACAACACATATGCATTACTAGATAGTGGCGAAGGCGAAAAGCTCGAAAAAATCGGTAGTTTTGTCGTGCGACGTCCTGACCCAGAAGCGCTGTGGCACAAAGATCTCAGTGAAGATGCCGGAAAAAAATGGCAACAGGCTGATCTGACGTTTAGTCGAATAGATTCAAAAACTGGTGCTTGGAAAACAAAAGCAGGTGTAAAGATTTCCGATGATTGGCGTATTGCACACGGCGGCTTGTATTTTATTGTGAAGCCTACATCGTTTAAACACATTGGTATTTTTCCGGAGCAGATAGCAAATTGGGAATGGATGACAGCGGTTATCGGTACACATACTACACGTGCCGAAAAAGTTTCTGTACTAAATCTGTTTGGATATACAGGTGGTGCGACCCTCGCGGCTGCTAAAGCTGGTGCCGAAGTTACTCATGTTGATGCCTCAAAACCGGTGGTTGACTGGGCGCGCGAAAATGCAGACCTAAATGGTCTCAGCGGTGCGCCTATTAGGTGGCTCGTTGACGATGCATTGTCTTTTGTAAAAAGAGAAGTGAAGCGAGGTAAAAAATATGACGGTATTGTTATGGATCCACCGGCGTTTGGCCGTGGCCCAGACGGAGAAGTCTGGAAGATCGAAGTGCAATTTCTGGAACTTTTTGATGCATGCACACAACTCCTTGCTGACAAACCAGCATTTTTCATAATTTCTGGATATGCATCTGGCTATTCTGCTACAGCGTTCGGTAATTGTTTGAAAAAAATCGAAGCCATGTATGGGGGATCAATAGAAACACTTGAACTTATTTTGAAAGAGAATTCAGTTCGAAATGTTAGTTTGCCCGCCGGAGTTACAGCGCGTTGGAAAGCCGATCGCTAGTTGATGTGAATAACAACAATTTCCGGATTCGTCCCCAGTCGAAGTGGTGACATGGCAGTGCCGACACCACAGGTGGTTATGGCAAAACTTTTTGTCCCCAGAGCGTTGTCTCGGACATTGAGTCCATATGTAAATTCTTTATACATACCCCGAACTATCAAATTGATCGGGAAGAACTGACCGCAGTGAGTGTGTCCGGAGACAACCAGGGAAACACCTGCGTCGAGTAAGCTTATGGTGTTTGCTGGATCATGCAAAAGTGCAATGCTCGGTTGCTCAGGATTGAAACCAATTTTTTCTAGTCTGGCTTTTGTCTCGGTGTCTGTTTCCGGATGGTAATCGAGACCAATGATTGCGGTATTGTTGACGGTTGCCGTCGCGTCAACTAGAGTCGTCGTGATATTTTTCACTATCGGATAAAAAATATCTGGTTCGCGATTGAATGCTTCGTGATTGCCTGGTGTATATATCGTTCCAAATGTTGATTTGATTTGTGCTAGTGGTTCTAGTCCGTTTTTATAATTGAAAACTGGGCCGTCGATGATATCGCCGGCAATTAAAACCAAATCGGGTTTCTGCTCATTTACTTTCGTTACAACTTTTTGCATAAAGGCACGACTACGCACAACGCCAAGGTGTGAATCAGAGAAAAGAACAATATTTTTTCCTGACCATGCCGAAGCAAGCGCGGGGGAGCTGATTTCGTATGTCACTATTCGAGGCTGTGTAGCATTTACTATTCCGTATGCCGTACAACCACAGACGAGTACTACAGCACCGATAGCAATCGAGTGCATGGGTAATACTACACCGCTAGCTGTACTCACTATGGTAATGAGTGCAAGGAGTAAAGCCGCAAAAAACAAATATAGGAGCATCGGTAACCACGTCGCTGCTATTGTGTAGAAAAACGCATTGACACCACTATTTAGGGTACTTCCGATAAGCATTGTCACGATAAGCAAAAGTGGGAGAGCTGTTATAGTCCAACCAACGATTTGTCGTGAAAGTGGAGTCCGCAATATCCCATAAGAAATCCCTGCTTTAAAAACAAATAACGACACCCCCGCAATGAGTCCCATGAATACTGCCGCGAAAAGAATAAATCCGATTTTCATATACTTATAGTATAACGCATAGCACCCCGTGAGCCTTTTTTTGAGCTTATTTTCTGATAGAATGACCGTGGTATGAAAAGGAGTCACTGGTTTCTGTTTTTGACGATATTTATCGATATGCTTGGTGTGGGAATTCTGATACCGATTTTACCCCAACTCCTCGGCGTACCGACTTCACAATATTTTCTTCTAGATCCGTCGAAAGCGGATCTCGGTCTTTTTTATCTGGGACTGCTCACAGCCAGCTACCCACTCGCAATATTTTTCGCGTCCCCAATCCTCGGCGCATTGTCCGATAAATTTGGACGACGACCGATTTTACTTATCTCTATATTTGGCACAGCAATTTCATATATCGTTTTTGCTATAGCAATCATTTATAAAAATATTCCACTCCTGTTCATTTCTCGTATTATGGATGGTGTTACAGGAGGAAATATTGCCGTAGCTCAGGCTGCGGTCGCAGACACAACTGCTGAAAAAGACCGCACACGTATTTTCGGTATCATGGGCGCTATTTGGGGAATTGGTTTTGTGCTCGGCCCATATATTGGTGGCAAACTTACAAATCACAATCTGGTATCGTGGTTCTCTTCCTCTACGCCATTTATTTTTGCCGCACTCATATCTCTCATAAATGTAGTTTCGATTTACTTCTTCTTTTCCGAAACAAATCTTTCACTACAAAAAACAAAAAAAGTT
The DNA here is from genome assembly GCA_943356455.1 of Candidatus Nomurabacteria bacterium. Lineage (GTDB taxonomy): Bacteria > Patescibacteriota > Minisyncoccia > Phycocordibacterales > UBA9973 > JAGOSA01. Next base: position 21,816 of record CALRFB010000002.1, read on the forward strand.
GATTATTTTGGTGCTATAAAAAATATTATAAAAGCCAATAGTTTTCCAACCATTCGGAGACTTTTCTTGACCGTATTTATATTTACAGCGGGATTTACATTCTTCACTTCGTTTTTCAATGTGTACGTTTCGCGGAAATTTAATTTTACAGCCAATGACGTCGGAAACTTTTTTGGTTTTGTTGGTGTCTGCATTATTTTTGCTCAGCTCGTTATCGTCCCAGCTATTTCACGTCGTTGTGCAGACTGGAAAACATTGCGCTATGCATATTTTTTCACAGCCATCGGTCTTGCTCTAACTTTTTTCGCAAAAAAACCGTCCGTTCTCTATTTCTTGGTTTTGCCATTTGCTATTCCATACGGCCTCCTACAATCCAATTTTACTTCTCTCATTACCCGTAAAGCTGACCCGGAGCGTCGTGGGGAAGTGCTCGGTATAAATACATCGATCGTGTCACTCGCACAGGCTATCCCGCCACTTTTGGCAGGGGTCGTTGCTGCTCTCATCTCGCCTTGGACCCCGATGGCGATCGCTGCAATCTTGATTTTTATCGCCGGTATTGTCTTTCGAAAGAATGCTCAAAACTATGCGTAAAAACGTGTATACTCTGTACGTATGAATAAAACAATCGTTTCAATTGTTGTCATAGTAGCCGTCATTATTGTCGGTTGGTATTTATTAAATAATAAAAATAAAACAGGTATGAATGATACTCAACAGCAAGTGTATGAAAATATTTTAGAAGGAGGCAAACTTAAGACAGCTATACTTGTTGAAGGCACAGGTACAGCAGCTAAAATCGGAGACACCGTTACCGTAAATTACACTGGTACATTGGAAAACGCTACAAAGTTTGATTCAAATGTTGATCCAGCTTTTGGCCACGTTGAGCCATTTAGTTTTACGCTTGGTCAAGGACGTGTTATTCAAGGTTGGGAATTGGGAGTACTCGGTATGAAGATTGGTGAAAAGCGTAAAATAACTATTGCCCCAGAACTTGGCTACGGCGCGGCAAGTGTTGGTAAAATCCCGGCAAATTCAACGCTTATTTTTGAAGTTGAAGTCACTGCAATAAACTAAACACTCTATCGTCATCTCTTGTATGATTACAGATATTCAAAAAAAGAGGCTCGTCGGAGGAGTAATTCTTTTCCTCGTGCTAGTTTCTGCGTTTTTGGCGGTTAAAATCGTCAATGAAATTCGTGCTGGTAAATATATCGGCACAACAGATACACCAAGTACAATTACCGTTTCCGGTGATAGCGATGTATTTGCTGCGCCCGATATCGCGACTATTTCGTTTACAGCACGTGGCGAAGGTGCAACTACCAAAGATGCACAAGCCAAAGAAAGCGAATCGGTAAATAAAGCTATTGCCTATTTGAAAGGCAAAGGTATTGCTGATAAAGATATTAAAACCAGCAATTACTATACACAGCCTAAATATGATTACGGTATTTGTGCCACAAACTACTGTCCAATGCGTGCCACAAAAATCGTTGCATATGAAGCAAATCAAACAGTTGATGTAAAAATTCGCAACCTTGATACCGTGGGTGACATCGTTACTGGACTTGGTACGGCAGGTATCACAGATATCAGTGGTCCAAACTTCACTATCGAAAATCAAGACGCGTTACAAAACCAAGCTCGTGCCGATGCTATCAAAGAAGCTCGTGCAAAAGCTGAAACACTAGCTTCACAACTCGGTGTTCATATCGTTCGTGTCTCCAATTTTCAAGAATCGAACGGCGGTTACTATCCGATGGTCTACGGAGCCAAAGATGCTATGACGTCTACTGGTAGTGCACCAGCACCGACTCCCGCAATGCCTACAGGTGAGAATAAAATCACTTCGAATGTAACGATTACGTACGAAATACGATAATAGTTTTTATTTTTGCAGGCGATTGACTACTAGTAAAATACAGGGTATCATACTAATACCGTCCCCCGGGGCGGTTTTTTAGTAAGGAATTTTCGCCAGTTGGCGACCAATATTATGAAAGCTATCGACTATATTAAATCAACGAAAGAGGAAATGAAGCAGGTAACATGGCCGACTCGACAAGAAGTCTTGGTCTCGACATTTGCTGTTATTCTTATTTCTGTCGGCACAGCATACTTCCTTTGGGCCTTCGACACACTCTTCTCATACGGCCTCGGCAAACTTCTCAATATCAATTAACATTTTTTATTTTTTACTTTTACCACCATGGCAAAACAAGAAACAACTGGACAACGACATTGGTACGCAATCCATACCTACTCGGGCTATGAAAACGCCGTCATGAGAAACCTCAGACAGCGTATCGATTCATTGGGCATGGAAGACAGGATTTTCAACGTCATCGTACCTGTTGAGAAAAAAATCAAAATCAAAGGCGGGAAACGTATTGAACAGGAAGAAAAAATTTACCCCGGTTATGTACTCGTTGACATGATCGTAACGGACGACTCATGGTTCGTTGTTCGCAACACGCCACGTGTGACTGGTTTCGTTGGTGCTGGTGTTAATCCAGTTCCACTTTCACAACCTGAAATAGACAATCTATTCTCTCGTATGGATGACAAAAGTGTTACACACAATATCGACCTTGTTGTTGGCGAAACAGTGCTTATTGCCGACGGTCCTTTCAAGGAACTCGAAGGCAAAATCTCAGCCGTCGATACCGACCGAGGCAAAGTCCGTGTCCTCGTCTCTATGTTCGGCCGCGAAACTCCAGTAGAGCTCGACTTCTTACAGGTTAAAAAGCTCTAATTGAGTCGTTTGACGGAAAGCCTATAATCAGGTAATATCCTAGTCGTTACGCAGTTGCTTCAGGTTAAGCGTTTACCTCAAAAACGCACCAATTTCAAAATCATTTATGGCAAAGAAAATTATCAAAAAAGTAAAAGTTTTGGCGCCAGCCGGTAAGGCTACGCCAGCGCCACCACTTGGACCCGCACTCGGTCAGGCAGGCGTGAACATCGGCGATTTCGTTCAGAAGTTCAACGCCGCAAGTCAGGAGTGGATCGGTGAGACTGTTGGTGTCAAAATCAATGTCTACGAAGATCGTACGTACGATTTCGTTGTCAAAACTCCAATCACTTCAGCGCTCATCTTTAAGGCTGCAGGTATTGAGAAAGGTTCAGGTAAACCAAACATTTCAAAGTCCGGCAAAATCACACGCGCTCAGTTGCGAGAGATTGCTGAAAAGAAAATCCGTGACCTCAATGCCAACGATATTGAAGCCGCTATGAAAATCGTTGAGGGTACTGCCCGCAACGCCGGCGTCCAGATTGTTGACTAATACGATACATAAAAAAAGCCCGCATTATGCGGGCTTTTTGCTACTGTTTTTTTGATTCAATTTGTTTTACAAATTCTAGCCAGCTATTTTTTCCATTTTCGAAATTTCGGAAATACTTACTTGGATGCGGTGACGTGCTGTCATAGGCACCTTTGTAAAGTTTTTCCGAAGGAACAGGGGAGGAAAGCTGAGCAAATTTAATCTGCGCGACAGGCATTCCGTAATACAAAGGAATAGCTTGATCGTGATAATTGAAAAGCTCGAGCGTCATACATAGGCTATTTCCCGGGTTGAGAGTACTCGCAGTGACATGTACTGCAATACCATTTCGAGCTAATCCAGATAGGCCATCGAGCGCGCCCAGGTGACATGCATCAACTCCGGTTTTTTCAATGGCTACACCGAGTGCAAATTGGTGAGGGTGGAGTATGAACGGTTTATCTATCGGTATGATAACCGAATCCATGTGTTCGGCCGGATCATGCTTGAGTTCAAGCATTGGTCGGTTGCCTTTTTTGAATACTAAAAATTCTTTACCAAGATGGAGATCGATAGAAGCTCCATTGATACTGTTGGGAAACAAAGGGTCAACAGTGATTGATTTTTGCCCCAGTGCTTTTTCGAGATCGTTTGCTGATAGGTACATAGTGTTACGTTTTCACCAATACTAATGAAATCTCACCAAATGTCCAGCAAAATAAAAAGCGACACTTATGTGCCGCTTTTGTTTTAGACTGCAATGGCAGCCTTGATTCCTGGATGTGGATCATAACCTTCTAGTTTGAAATCTTCATACTTACATTTGAAAATATCAGTAACGTCTGGATTGATGTGCATGGTTGGCATAGGACGAATGTCGTTCATTCGACTCAACTGTAGATTTACATGTTCCATGTGGTTTAGATAAATATGCGTATCGCCACCGGTCCAAATAAAATCTCCGTAACCAAGACCAGTTACTTGTGCAATCACCATCGTTAACAATGCATATGATGCAATGTTAAAAGGTACACCTAAAAAAGTATCACAACTTCTTTGGTATAAATGACATGAAAGTTTTCCGTCTGCAACATACAACTGAAACAGACAGTGGCATGGTGGCAGCTTCATTTTTCCGATATCCTCAACTTTCCACGCACTGACGATAATCCGGCGAGAGTTTGGATTTTTTTTGAGAGTCTCTATGACTTCAGTGATCTGGTCATATATCTTACCGTCAGCACCCTGCCATGTTCTCCATTGTTTTCCGTACACTGGCCCAAGTTCTCCATCTGCATCTGCCCACTCATCCCAAATAGTCACACCGTTTTCTTTTAGAAAACGGATATTGGTTTCTCCCGTCAGGAACCACATGAGTTCGTAGATCACAGATTTTAAGTGGAGTTTTTTTAGTTGTAAGCAGAGGGAAGCCCTCGTTTAGACCAAAGCGCATTTGGTAGCCAAACACGCTCCTCGTGCCGACTCCAGTGCGGTCGGCTTTGTCTGTGCCAAATTGTTGAATGTGGCGTAGTAGGTTTCCATATTGGACGTCAGCATGTGACGCAGTTGGAATAAATCTTTGCGTATCCATTTGTTGAGTTTTAAAAGTTTGACCTCAGAGTACTGTTTTGCTGGTATTTGTCAAATAAAAAAATGCCCCGAAGGGCATTGTTAATCGTAGATGTCACTGGCGACTTTTTTACCAACAACAAGAGCATAGACAGAAAAAATAAGCATATCCATGAGACTACGGGTGAGTTCGTCACCCGTCGGATCCAGATATTTTTTATTTTCAATATCTTGTATTCTTCTGATTTTAGCCAGGATAAGATTGTTGAGCATATGTTGGTTCATTCCTCTCCAGCAATCACCATAATACAAATATGTTTTTTCTAAACGTTTACGAGTTGCAGCCAAGTATTTTTTATACTGAAACAACGCTTCGTCTTTGGTGATGGTAATCTCACTTGCACGGACAAGACCAAGTTTGTCTCGCTCTGTCTGAACGAGATGCAAGATACAGTAGTTGATAATACCGACAAATTCATCATCGATACTATCGGCGATTTTTTGCGTGCCAATCGTCGTCACACTTTTGATGCGCTCTGATTTAATTTTAATTTGATCGGTAAGCGACGTCGTACGCAAGATCGCCCAGGCTGCATCGTAGTCTCTCATCTTTTTTTCAAAAAGTTCCTGACACTTTTTTGTTGCAGCGTCGAATTCAGAAATGATGGCCTCGACCATCTTGATTTGGTCAGTAGTAGGTTTCATATATGTAGTTGTTAGTGTTTTTTAAAGAGTAGTCGGTAAGGTTTGTTCGGTCAATATTGCAATGGGTGTTTTGGTGTGGCTGTGTTACTATAACCGCGTGGAAATACGAATTCACAAAATCAAAGAAGGGGCGATACTACCGACCTTTGCGCATCTTAGCGATGCCGGGGCGGATCTATTTACTAGTGAGTCTGTGACTATACCTGGTGCAACTAGTATCGATGGAAATCCTATATTTCCCCGAACTAAAATACCAACCGGTATTGCCCTGGAAATCCCGGTTGGCTATGTTGGCTTGATTTGGGATAAAAGTGGTCTATCTACAAAACATGGACTGGTTACTCTTGCGGGAGTGATCGACGCCGGTTACCGCGGTGAAATCGTAGTACCTATGATGAATACTGATTGTGAACCATATACATTTGCAGCCGGTGAAAAAATCGCGCAAATTCTCATCCAGCCAGTGGCACACCCAGACTTTATCGAAACTGTTATACTTACACCAGCTGACCGTGGCGACAATGGTTTCGGTAGCACAGGCAAATAAAATTCCCATCAATTTTTTATGAAAGAAAAACTCGAAACATTCCTCGATGAAACAATGGCTAATATCGGCTACATGCTTGGTAAGCCAGAAGTTGTATACCCAAAAGAAGCCGGTCACGCTGACTACATGTCATCGACGGCGCTTGCTATTGCCAAGCAGTACGGCAAAACACCACGCGAAATCGCAGAAGCTATTGTGGCAAAAATGCGCGAGCAATTGCCGCCATATATTTCAGAAGTAGAAGTTGCTGGACCTGGTTTCATAAATTTCAAACTTGCACGCGAATATTTTACCGGCATTGTTGATTTTATTACGAAAGATGCAGAGAACTACGGCAAAAGTGATATTTTTGAAGGCAAAAAAGTTATTGTTGAATATACGCAACCAAATCCATTTAAGCCTTTTCATATTGGCCACCTCATGTCGAATGCGATAGGTGAGTCAATAGCTCGCCTCGTGCATTTTCATGGTGGCGATGTTGTACGTGCAAACTACCAAGGTGATATTGGCCCACATGTAGCTACTGCTATTTACGGCATCATCAAACGTGGTAAAGGTATTGTTGGTACAACCACAAGTGAAAAAGCTTTTTATATTGGTGAATGCTACGTATACGGCAATGCACACTGTGAAGCAGATCCGACAGTTAAAGCTGAAATCGAAAAAATTAATAAAAAATTGTACGAGGGAGATCCTGAATATAAAACTTTATACGACGAAGGTAGAGCAATAACACTCGAAGCATTTGAGGCTTTATATTCTGTACTCGGTACCAAGTTCGATCGATACTTTTTCGAATCAGAATTTGCAACAAAAGGTATTGCGATTGTACGTGAATATGAAGCCAAAGGAATTTTTGAAGAGTCCGAAGGTGCGGTTATTTTCCGAGCTGAAAGATATAATCCCAAATTACATACACGTGTTTTTTTAACAAACAACGGTCTGCCACTATACGACGCCAAAGAAATCGCACTCACTGTCGCTAAATTTACAGAAATTCATCCTGAACTTTCAATAGTTACGACCGCCGTAGAGCAAAAAGACTACATGGCTGTTGTTACTGAAGCTATTCGTCAGATGTTTACAGTAGAAAAATATGCAGATCACATGGAACATATCACCCACGGCATGATGCGTTTTGCTACAGGTAAAATGAGTTCCCGACGCGGCAATGTGATCACCGGCGAGTCGCTCATTCGCGACGCCAAGGAAGCGATCCTCGATGTTATCGTCGATCGTGGTTTCAACGACGCAGAAAAAAAAGAAGTCGCTGAAGCAGTTGGTGTAGCAGCAATTAAGTATTCGATTTTACGTTCAGGTATCGGCACAGATATTATTTTTGATTTCGATAAATCTATTTCGTTTGATGGAGACTCAGGTCCATACATTCAGTACACAGCAACTCGGGCACGAGCTGTGTGCCGTAAAGCTACTGAGGCGGGTATACAAGCTTCACTCGATATTCCAACGAACTCGACGCTCGCTATAGAGCAAGTTCTCGAACGTTTTCCACTGGCTGCTGAGCGTGCTATTAAAAATCGTGAACCACATCACATCGCTTCATACATAACAGAGCTCGCGGGTGCATTCAATTCTTTTTATGCCAAGGAACAAATCGTGGTTGTTGGGGACGAGACGAGCGCATACAAAGTCGCCGTCACACAAGCCACTGCTACGATTCTCGAACAAGGATTGTATTTGCTCGGCATCAAGGTGCCGGAGAAAATGTAAGTGCTAGATAGTCTGTGTATTTGACAAAATGTGTTTTTGTAGTAATATGATTTCGAACTCTAAAAACATGTTCTATGTATCCATACCGAATTCTCCAGAACAATATCAAGGGCACAGCTATTACCGTTTGCAACGAAATTAGCGGCGAGATCCCTGAAAACTCTCCACGTGAGCAGATGATCAGTGCCATCACAAATCACCGGTACTATGATTCATTCTTAAGTCACACTATCCGATCCAATGAAGTCGACGGAATCGATTTTCATATCTCTCCCAAAAGAGGGGATATGCCTGTGTTGGTTCCACGTTTTGTTGCGGGCTTTAAAGAAAATTTCTTTTCAAGCCGTAAACCACAACTTGGGGAAAAATTTGCTACAGTAGATTTTACTCACCGTGCACACTGGACGATTGAGGATTTCAACTTGATTGAAGACCTCAATTTCACGCGAGATTGTGCAATCGACTCTGCATATAAGATTATGCAAGATGTCATGTCTCGGGAAAGTCGCCCCGTAGCAATGGTTTCCGGGCCGATCAGTACTGGTGGTAAAGGTACACGAGAAGAAAACCTCGAACTATTCCATCAAGTGATTGTAGAATTGAGTCTCGATGATAATTTTGCTGTGCTCAATACGATGCCATTCCAAAACTTTTTTTGGAAATACCGGACTCAACACGAGCACGCAATCGTTGCCGGAAAAAATATCATTGAACGTTTCTACTTTCCGTTGATGAAAAAAGTACCGATTAAGAAATTTGTACAAATCCCAGGTTGGGAAACTTCCACCGGTGCTTTAGTAGAATTTCATGAGGCCAAAAAGTTACATATAGAAACCGTGCCATATGTACCAACTGGACTAAAACCCAAACACAGACTTTTGAATGGTGTTGTCGCTACTTCAACAAATTAAAAGACAAATTTAAAAACAAAAACGCTCCAGACGGGGCGTTTTTTCTTTGGTTGGCTTGCTAAAAAACGAATTCGTCCTTATAGTTAGGAAACAGCGACGAAGAGGCCGTGCAAACGGATATCACCTCTGAGCCCTGGAAAGAAATTGCTACCTAGTACGGGATACGTAAAAAGCGTACACGCACCAAGGCGGCAAGAGTAAAATCCGGCGGGTTGCCCGTTATAGCAACAATGAGTTGTGCGAATTTTTCTGTAAAAAAGATTGTGAGATTTTCGTGCAAAAAACAAGGTGGTACCGCGTGCTTAAGCTCGGCAAATACCGAGCAACCAACGAAGCTCGCCCTTGGATTATGATTTTTGTAATCGTAATTCGTGGGCGAGTTTTTATTTTACCTAACTACCATACAGTAGATATTAATTTTAAATAAAAAAATGAACAACAACGAACCAGAAAAAAAACAATCACATGCTACTGAAAAGTCAGCCCAAGCTCAAAGAGAAGAAACTATTCTCGCATTTTGGGCTGAAAAAAAGATTTTTGAAAAAGCTGTTGCCAAAGATGCACCCAATGGTGAATACGTTTTCTACGAAGGTCCGCCGACTGCAAATGCTAAACCCGCACTGCACCACCTCGAAGCTCGAGCATTTAAAGATGTCATGCCTCGTTACAAAACGATGCAAGGTTTTCGTGTCCCTCGTCGGGCAGGTTGGGACACGCACGGTTTACCCGTAGAATTACAGATTGAAAAAAAGCTTGGTCTTACTTCAAAAAAAGATATTGAAAACTACGGCGTTGCACACTTTAACAAAGAGTGTCGTGAAAGTGTTTTTGAATTTATCGGTGAATGGGAAAAATTTACTGATCGTATCGGATATTGGGTAGATAAAACACGAGCTTACTACACATTTGATTCAAAATATGTTGAATCACTTTGGAGTATTCTACAACATGTTGATGACCAAGGCTTACTCTATAAAGACTACCGCATCGTGCCGTGGTGCGCGCGTTGTGGAACTGCACTTGCTTCACACGAACTCGCTCAAGGCTACGCCGATGTTAAAGACTTGTCTGTTACTGCAAAATTTAAAATCAAAGGTTTTGAAGGTGCGTATTTTTTGGCTTGGACCACAACACCGTGGACATTGCCCGGCAACGTCGCGCTTGCAGTTGGTGCAGATATAACGTATGTCGAAGCTAAAGTCGGTTCAGAAATATACGTGCTCGCCACAGATCGCTTAGAATCTTTTGCGACGACGTTCAACGAACTCGGTGGCTATGAAATAATTGCAGAACATAAAGGTTCCGAAATGGTTGGTATGGAATATGAGCCAGTGTTTCCATATCTCCGAGAAATTCTTGTGTCGGATGAGAATGGTGGAGTAAAACAAAATACTGAAAAAGAAAAAATCATACATGCATATAAAATATATGTAGCAGATTTTGTAACCACTGTGGATGGCACAGGAATCGTGCATATTGCTCCAATGTACGGTGCCGATGACTTCGATATTAGCACAAAAGTAGGTTTACCTAAATTTCATACAGTAACTATTGAAGGAAAATTTATAAAAGAAACAGGTTTTCTTGAAGGCAGGTTTGTTAAAGATGAAAATGTTGCCGTAGATATAATTAAAGACCTCGCTCACCGTGGTTTGCTTTTCAAGAAAGAGAAATTTGAGCACAGCTATCCTCATTGTTGGCGTTGTAAAACTCCACTCATATATTATGCGCGAGATTCTTGGTACATTGCGATGTCAAAACTTCGCGACCAGCTCGTCTCTGAAAATGAAAAAATAAATTGGGAGCCTGAGCATATACAAGAAGGACGTTTTGGTGAATGGATCCGGGAAGTAAAAGATTGGGCAATCTCTCGTGAACGATATTGGGGTACACCACTACCGATCTGGGTGGCCGAAGACGGGGAGCGTATGATTGCGGATTCGTACGAAACTATAAAAAAATACAGTAACGGTCAAGTCACAAAAATTATTTTTGTACGCCACGGACAGTCTGAATACAATGTCACCGACACTCATTCAAGCGCACTCGAAATTAATCCACTAACCAAACTCGGCCAAGAACAAGCTGAAAAAACTGCACAGTCTTTAATGACGGAAGAAATTGATGTTGTTTTTGCATCACCACTTTTACGAGCGCAACAAACTGCTGCTCACTACACCAAGCTTTCGGGGCATGCGCCGGTACTTGATCCACGACTCAGTGAAATTCACAGTGGGACATGGGAAGGAAAATCAAACAAAGATGAAAGTATTGCCGGTGAACGACAGGCGTATTTGGCACTGTCTGTCGAAGAGCGATACGCCGCCAAGCGCGGGAATACTGGTGAAAGTTTTGCTGATCTCGATGCCCGTGTTGAAAGTTTTCTCGATGAAGTATTGGAAAAATATGCTGGTAAAACAATACTCTGTTTTGCTCACCAAGGTACAAATTCGAGCGCTCTTAAAATACTGAAGGGCTTACCAAACGAAGCTGCAGTTACAAGTATTTTCCATAATATGGATTTGGTGGGGAACGGTGTGGCAACACATATGTACATTAGTAATGCTTCAAAAAAAGAATTTGACCCCCACCGCCCATTCATTGACGATATCGTTCTGGAAAAGGACGGAAAGACTTTTCGTCGAGTCAACGAGGTGATGGATGTGTGGTTTGATTCTGGCGCTATGCCATTTGCCCAAGATCACTATCCGTTTGAACACAAAGATTGGATCGAAACTACTGGTTACCCAGCGGATTTTATTTCAGAAGCGATCGATCAAACGCGTGGTTGGTTTTATACATTGCTCGCTGTCGGTGTATTGATGGGCAGGGGAACGCCATATAAAAATGTCATATGTCTCGGTCACTTACTCGACAAGGATGGTAAAAAAATGTCGAAGTCTATCGGCAACATCGTGAATCCGTGGGAACAGATGGATAAATACGGCGTCGATGTTTTGCGTCTGTGGATGTTTTCTGTGAACCAACCTGGGGAAGGCAAAAATTACGATGAAAATGTTGTGCGTGAACTTGCAAGTAAAACATTGGGATTGACGTACAACGTCTTGGCTTTTTATGAGCTGTATCGAGATCGAAATCTTGAATTATCATTTGTGGAAAATGCGGTGAGTGATTCGAGTGAAAATCAAATTACGAAACCTGAAAATGTTCTGGATCAATGGATTTTGTCACGGCTCAATCAGGTGATCTCTGAAACCACAGAGTCGCTCGACGTCTACCGAATGATTGAACCTGTACGCGCGATACGGGATTTCATTGGTGATATGTCCACGTGGTATTTACGCCGGTCTCGCGATCGCTTGAAAGAAGTAAGTACTGATGCCGATACAGTTACAGATACACATAGTGCCAAACAAACATTATATATAGTACTCAAAAAACTTGCCCAAGTACTTGCACCTTTCGCTCCCTTTGCAGCGGAAGATATTTGGCAGAAATTGAAAGTAGAAAATGATGCTGAAAGTGTGCACCTTTCGGCATGGCCAGTTGCCGGTAAAATAAATAATGCAGTACTTGCGGACATGGCACGTGCTAGAACTATTGTTGAAAAAGCACTCGCTGCTCGTCAGGAAAACAAAATCCCAGTGAGGCAGCCGCTTTCAAGACTGGTTGTTTCTCAAAATAAAATTACTCTATCTGACAACTGGGTTGATTACTTGGAAATTATCAAAGACGAAATAAATGTAAAAAATATTGATGTTACATTTTTTGAAGATGATCAACAAGAGGCGACATATATTATTGATACTGAAATTACCCCAGAATTACGTGCCGAAGGAAATGTTCGCGAACTCATGCGCGCTATTCAAGACATGCGCAAGGCTGCCGGGCTTACACCTTCAGACATTATTACTCTTTCGATTGAAACAAATAAAGATGGCGTAATAGTAATTGAAAAATTCGCCGAAGATATACAGAAAACCGTTCTTGCAGAACGAATCAATTTTGGCCCGAACGACGGAGACGAAGTTAAAGTTGGTGATATGGTGTTTAAGGTACGCCTCGAAAAATAAATGAACCACATCCACCACACCGAAGCTGTTGTTCTTGCTGGGTATGCGAAAGGCGAGGCCGACAAGATGCTCGCACTGTATACGCGAGATTTTGGTTTGGTGCGGGCCGACGCGAAAGGTATTCGGAAAAGTACATCTAAACTACGTTTTGCATTACAACCGTATACGATAGTGCGTGTTGATCTCATCGTCACACGTGCAGCATACAGAGCGGGAAGCACTGATGTACTTTTTTACTTGAGTTCACCGAGCATGCCAATCCTTTCGATCCTCTATCGCATATCTGCGTTGGTCCGTAGGCTTGTGCCAGAAGAAGAAAAGAATGAACCACTGTACGATACGCTCACAGACCTGCTGAAATTCCTGTCAACAACTTCTCAAGAAAATGAAGTGTTGGCCGCAATCGAACTTCTCGCAGTTTTTCGTATTTTATATCACCTCGGCTATGTGACAGAACAAGCAGAACACACACTTGCCGATATTCCCATCACTCGAAACTTACTTGACCATGTCATAGAACGTCGGGAAAGTCTGGTGGCTTTGGTAAATACAAGTTTGCGCGAAACCATGCTCTAGAGTGAAATAAACACTACTTTTACCGTAAATAATGGTAAAATGAAAGTTATGGACGATATTAAACGACCAAAAAGGATTGAAACACTGAAAAACAGGCTGTTTTCGCGTGATCCAAACCTCATACAAAAACCTAAAGAAAACACATTTAGCCCGCACGATTTTGGCGCCAAAGAAACCTGGTCAGAATCCATAGCTCCAGTTGCTAAAAAACCAACTATAGATTTTAAGGCTTCCTCAACACTTTTTAAGA
>CALRFB010000003.1:0-8856 GCA_943356455.1 Candidatus Nomurabacteria bacterium
ATTGAAGAATTCGTCTGCACAGTTCGTGATACAAAACTTGGACCTGAAGTCACTACTCGTGACATCCCAAATGTGTCTGAAGCTAAACTCAAAGACCTCGATGAAGAAGGTATCATTCGTATCGGTGCTGAAGTTCGCGAAAATGATATTCTCGTTGGTAAAATCACACCAAAAGGTGAGACAGAACTTACTCCAGAAGAACGTCTTCTTCGCTCGATCTTTGCTGAAAAAGCACGCGATGTGAAAGATACATCTCTTCGCCTCGAACACGGTAAACGTGGCCGTGTTATCTCGGTCAAGATTTTCTCTCGTGATCAAGGTCACCAGCTTGAGTCAGGCATCATCAAGAAAGTTGTTATCGAACTTGCACAGGTTCGAAATATCTCTGTCGGTGACAAACTCGCAGGTCGCCATGGAAACAAAGGTGTCATCTCGACCATTCTTCCAGAAGAAGATATGCCACACATGGCAGACGGTACACCGATAGACATCATTCTTACTCCACTCGGCGTGCCTTCTCGTATGAACCTCGGTCAGATTTTGGAAATGCATCTCGGTATGGCTGCTCACAGTCTCGGCTACCAGGCTATCGTCCCGCCATTTTCTGGTGCAACAGACGTTGAAATAAAACAAGAACTTGTCAAAGCTGGTATGCCAGAAAACGGCAAGATTAAACTTTTCGACGGACGCACGGGTGAACACTTCGAGCAAGATATCGCTATCGGCTATATGTACATTCTTAAGTTGCACCACATGGTGGAAGACAAGATTCACATGCGTTCGATCGGTCCTTACTCACTCATCACACAGCAACCCCTCGGTGGTAAAGCACAAGGCGGCGGTCAGCGTTTTGGAGAAATGGAAGTCTGGGCACTCGAAGGTTACGGTGCTGCATACACTCTCCGCGAAATGATCACGATTAAATCCGACGACATAAAAGGTCGAACAGAAACCTTCAAATCGATTATTAAAGGCGAATCAATCAAAGAACCAAACTCTCCTGCATCGTTTAACGTTATGTTGAACTACCTCCGCGGTCTCGCCCTCGATGTCGAACTCAAGAGCGACAATCCTATTGTCTCTAATGAAGATGAAGCGTAAATCAATCTAATATAAAATTATTATGAAAACATTAGATACAACAAGTTTCGACTATATCACTCTTAAAATGGCTTCACCGGATCGTATCCGTGAGTGGAGTTATGGTGAAGTCACAAAACCAGAAACGATCAATTATCGAACTGGTCGCTCAGAACGCGGCGGTCTTTTTGACGAGCGCGTATTCGGTCCAGAAAAAGATTACGAATGTTACTGCGGAAAATACAAGCGTATTCGTTACGCTGGTATTGTCTGTGAAAAATGTGGCGTTGAAGTTACGATGGCAGTCGTGCGTCGTGAACGCATGGGTCACATCGAACTCGCTTCTCCTGTGGCTCACATCTGGTTCCTTCGTGGTGTGCCATCTCGTATGTCTATCCTCACTGGCATACCTGTAACTGACTTGGAAAAAGTCATTTACTTTGCTGGATACATCATTACGAAAGTATACGAAGACGAAAAAGCTACGGTTCTCAAAGACGTTGAAACCGAATTCAAAACTAAAATGAAGACGGCAAACGATGAAGAAACCAAAGAAAAACTTAAAGAACTTTTGCTCAACATCAAAAAAGAAATTGGTGAAATACACGAAGGTAAAGTCTTGAACGAAATTTCGTACCACCACTACAGCTTGAAATACGGAACGTGTTTCGATGCTCAAATCGGCGCAGAAGCTATATTCAATCTCTTCAAAAATATTGACCTCAAAAAATTGCTCGAAAAATGTGAAGAGCGAGTTGAAAAGGCAAGTTCAGTTGAGCGCGAAAAACTTCAGAAACGTATTGGACTTATTCGCTCAATGTACACAGCAAATCTTCGTCCAGAATGGATGTTTATGGTTGCTATTCCAGTTATCCCACCAGCACTTCGCCCAATGGTTGCACTCGAAGGTGGTCGTCATGCGACGTCAGACGTCAACGACCTCTACCGACGTGTTATCAACCGAAACAATCGCCTGAAGAAGCTCAAGGAAATCGGCGCACCAGATGTTATCTTGCGTAACGAAAAGCGTATTTTGCAAGAAGCAGTTGATGCACTCTTTGATAACTCGATCACGTCACAAGGCGACAGTCAGGCGATGAGTCAGTCGCAACGCCGTGCTCTCAAGTCTCTTTCTGACAACCTCAAATCAAAACAAGGTCTCTTCCGTCAGAACTTGCTCGGTAAGCGCGTTGACTATTCCGGACGTTCGGTTATCGTCATCGGTCCGCAGCTTGCACTCGATCAATGTGGTTTGCCAAAACACATGGCACTTGAACTTTTCCGTCCATTTGTCATTGCTAAACTCATCAAGTACGAGCATGCTCATAACACCAAAGGTGCAAACCGACTCATTGAAGAAGGTGTGCCAGAAGTTTGGGCAATTCTCGAAGAAGTTATTCAAGGCAAATATGTATTGCTCAACCGTGCACCAACGTTGCACCGTCTTGGTATCCAAGCTTTCCATCCGATTTTGATTGAAGGTAATGCTATTCAAGTTCATCCACTTGTGTGTTCGGCATACAACGCTGACTTCGACGGTGACCAGATGGCCGTCTACGTACCTCTCTCAGATGAAGCTCAGAAGGAAGCGCATGATCTCATGGCCTCAAATAAAAATCTTTTGAAGCCACAAAATGGTGATCCAATCGTTTCTGTTAAACTCCTCGACATCGCTCTTGGTTGTTACTGGATGACAAAATCTGTTGACGGTGAAAAAGGTGAAGGTAAATATTTCGCAAGTCCAAACCAAGCAATATTGGCATACGACTTCGGCGAAGTATCTTTCCGCGCAAAGATCAAAGTCCTTGGTACAGAAAAAGAAAAGTACAGCCTCTTTGGTGGTAAACCATTTGAAACATCAGTTGGACGTTTGCTCTTCAACTCAATTCTTCCTGCCGATATGCCATTCCTTAACGAAGAAATGCCACAAAAGCGTATCTCAGCGCTTATCGATGAAGTTATTTATCGTTACGGCATCGACGCAACACCACCAATTCTCGATAAAATCAAAAATTTCGGCTACAAGTTCATCACTAAAGCCGGCATCACTTGGGGTATCGACAACGTTCGCGTTCCAGAAGGTAAAAAAGCAATTATCGAAAAGGGTCGCAAGATGGAACACGAAGTATTTTCACAATACAACGATGGTCTCCTGTCTCAAGATGAAAAGTACCGCAAGATAATTGAAATTTGGGATGGTATTAAAATCGAAGTTGAAAAACTGCTTCCTGCAACTCTTGAGAAAAATGGTTCTGTCGAAGACATGCTTCGATCTGGCGCCCGCGGTTCCGTTTCTAACCTCACTCAGATGGCCGGTATGAAAGGTCTTATTGTGAACACAGCTGGACGCACTATCGATTTCCCAATCGTACCTTCATACAAAGAAGGTTTGTCACCGATCGAATACTTCATTACTACGCACGGTGCACGTAAAGGTCTCGCTGACACAGCGCTCAATACTGCACGTGCCGGTTACCTCACTCGTCGTCTCGTTGTTGCCGCACAAGACGTGCGCATTACCGAAGAAGACTGTGGAACCAAAGAAGGCCGTATCGCCAAGGAAGATAATATCGCTGGTATCACAATTCCACTCTCGAAAAATATCCGTGGTCGTGTTCTCGCAGCTGACCTCAAAGATGCAGACGGTAGTGTACTCTACAAAGCAGGCACACTTATCACCAAAGAAGATGCAGTCAAGATTCAGGAAATTGGTGTTAAAGAAGCGATGGTTCGTTCGCCACTCATATGTAAAACGGTCTACGGTTTGTGTCAGAAATGTTACGGTCTTGACCTCGGTCGCAACCATATGGTTGACCAAGGTGAAGCTGTCGGTATCATAGCGGCTCAAGCTATCGGTGAACCTGGTACACAGCTCACGCTTCGAACATTCCACGCCGGCGGTGTCGCAGGTGTCGATATCACTCAAGGTTTGCCACGTATCGAAGAAATCTTCGAACGTCGTCGCCCTCACCGTGCCCTCGCTGCAGTTTCTGAAACTGAAGGGGAAGTCATGGAAATCCGAACGGCAGGCAAAGAAAAAACAATTGTTGTTTTGTCTGATACAAAAGTTGGCAAATCAAATACGATCGAATATACAATCGGTGTTCACCGCACACCATTTGTTAAAGTTGGCGAAAAAATCACAGCTGGTCAGATTTTGACTGATGGCTCTGCAGACATCACCGACATATTTAACTTTGGCGGTAAAGATCTTGCTGAAAAATACATCATCGATGAAATCATGAAAGTGTACGAACTTCAAGGTGCTTCGATTTCGAAAAAGCATATCGAAATCATCATTCGTCAAATGTTCTCACGACGCAAAGTTAAAGATCCAGGTGATTCAACATTCTCACCAGGTGAAATAGTTGAAAACATCGAACTCGTTGAAGAAAATATGAAGCTCAAAGCTCAGGGTCTAACTGAAGCTAAAGCTGATACAATCGTGCTTGGTATTACAGAATCGTCTCTCAATACACAAAGCTGGCTGGCGGCTGCTTCGTTCCAAAATACGAACCGCGTGCTGATCGCAAATGCTGTGAAGGGTGGCGAAGATCGTCTCCGTGGTCTCATGGAAAACGTTATCATCGGCCGTCTCATCCCAGCAGGTACTGGTTTCAAGAAAGCAAGTAAAAAGAAGTAGCCACGTGCACAGGAAGTGCATAACCCAATTATGAGTACACCCGTAGAGCAAATTAAAGATAAGCTCTCGATAGTCGACGTCGTTTCGGCGTACGTTAAATTGGAGCGTTCCGGGATTTACTTTAAAGCTCGTTGTCCATTCCATAGTGAGCGTACACCGTCCTTTATGCTCTCACCGGCGCGCAATACGTACCACTGTTTCGGCTGTGGTAAAGGCGGAGACATATTTAGTTTCGTGCAAGATATCGAAGGTCTCGATTTTCCGGCTGCACTTAAGCTTTTGGCTGAGCGTGCTGGCGTGACTCTCGATGCTCGCGCCAAACGTGATGGTGGCGAAAAAGCCATGCTGTACGATGTGCTCGAAGCCGCTACAAAGTTTTACGAGGTTGAACTACGAAAATCTAGTGTAGCTATCGAATACTTGAAATCTCGTGGCATAGAAGGTGCAACTGCTAAAACATTTCGTATTGGTTTTGCACCTGATGGTTGGGAAAATCTAGTTCACTTTTTGCGAAATAAAGGTTGGCAACAAGGACTCATTGAAAAAGCTGGCTTGTCTGTGCAAGGAAAAAATAATCCGTACGATCGTTTTCGTAACCGTATTATGTTTCCGATTACAACATCACAAGGGAAGCCAATTGCATTTACTGGACGTGTCTTACCAGGTAGTGATGACCAGATGGGTAAATATGTGAACTCACCGGAAACAGTGATGTACCACAAATCTTCCGTCTTATATGGTCTCGATTTGGCAAAATCCGCAATTCTTCGCGAAGGCAATGTTGTCGTCGTCGAAGGCCAAATGGATTGCATTATGATTCACCAGGCCGGCAACCACAATGTGGTTGCTGTATCTGGAACTGCTTTGACGGAAGAACATTTACAGTTGCTCAAGCGTTTTACCGATCGCATTGTATTTTGTTTCGACAATGACAATGCTGGACAAACGGCATTAAAAAAAGCCGCAGCTCTGTCGTTTGAACTTGGTCTTGACGCCAAAGCAGTGACGCTCGCAGGCAAAGATCCAGCTGATATGATTAAGGAAAATCCTGAAGCTTGGCTGAAAGCACTGACTGGTGCGGAGCCGGTTATCGACTACTTACTAGGAAGTTTGAAACGATCTGGGGATTCGCCTCGGGATAAGCTCAAACGAGCCAAAGACGATGTTTTACCTCTCGTTGCAGTTGTACCTGGTAATATGGAGCAATCCTATTACGTCAAAAAAATGAGTGAACTATTCGATGTCCCAGAAGGTGCAGTACGCGATGATCTTAAGAAACTGATCCGTGCCACCATAAGCCAAGATAGTGTACACATAGCTCAAAGCGAAGCCCCCCCAGTCCTCCGTGTGCGGTCAGCCAAAGATGCGGCCGCCGAACGCATCGTAGGTTTCGAAAAAGTCTTTCATGATCAAGTTGATCTCGAGACAGTACGAACCGATTTTCAGGAAGCCATGCAGGTGTCGCTTGAAACTTTTGCCGCTGGGATTCCTACAGATCGCATGCCAGCACTCGCTCTTGAAGCAGAACTATATTACAGTGGTAGCAATCAATTGGATTCCATTGCCAGAGAACTAACCGCCACCCTCTTGCTTGCTCACTACGAAGAAATACTTGCCGATGTACTCAGACGCATGCGTGAAGCTGAACACAGTAAAGATGAAGCAGCTACGCATGACCTACACTCACAATCAAAAGAAATAGGGGAACGCATTTATAAGATTAAACATCATCGTCAATCGACGGAGCACTAATGAAAAAGAAGATTACGAAGAAAACTAAAAAAGCAGCAAAACCAAGCAAGGCTAAAAAGCCTGTCAAAAAGGTTAAAAAGGCTGTGAAAAAGCCAGTTAAAAAAATCGCAAAGGTTAAAAAGCCAGTTGCGAAAAAAGCTGCCAAAGCTCCGAAAGAAGCCAAGCTTTCTGCTGCAGAGAAAAAAGTAAAATCACTTGATCTCAAAGCCGATGAACTCGTTATCAAAGGTAAAAAGCGTGGCTTTATTACGTATGATGAAATTCTTAAAGTCTTTCCTGATATTGAAAATAATATTTCTTTCCTCGATAAACTGTACGACAAATTTACTGTTGCCGGTATCGATGTGCTCGAAGGTGGTAACTTGCTCGATGTAGATGCGGCTGACGTTGTCCCTGGTAAAACCGGACGCGATGCTACTGCCTACGACTCGATCCAGATTTACCTGAAGGAAATCGGCCAGTATCCGCTTTTGTCTGCTGCCGAAGAGCGTGAGCTCGCTCGCCGTATCGAAGCTGGTGACAAAGAAGCTAAAAACCTGCTCGCTCGCGCGAACCTTCGTCTCGTTGTGTCTCTCGCGAAAAAGTACGTTGGTCGCTCACCTGACCTTACCCTGCTTGACCTGATCCAAGAAGGTAACCTTGGTTTGTTCAAAGCTGTTGAAAAATTTGACTACCATAAAGGTTTCAAATTCTCGACGTATGCAACGTGGTGGATTCGTCAGTCGATAACTCGTGCGCTTGCCGACCAGTCGCGAACAATCCGTATCCCAGTGCACATGGTGGAAACTATTTCTAAATACAAACAAGTCTCCCGCCGTTTGGCACAAGACCTCGGTCGCGACCCACTCCCAGAAGAAATCGCAACTGAAATGGGAATCGAAGTTGAAAAAGTGCACGTGATTGAAAATATCAATCAAGACACGCGTTCTCTCGAAGCTCCAGTAGGTGATGATGACGAAAAGTCTACTCTCGGTGAATTTATTCCAGATGATAAAATCCTCCGCCCAGACCAGGAAACATCTCGCTCAATTTTGCAGGACCAGATCCGCGAAGCATTGAATGATCTCTCGCCAAAGGAACGCCGAATTTTGGAAATGAGATATGGTTTGCTCGATGGTGTGCAACATACACTCGAAGAAGTTGGTGCCGAATTCGGTGTCACCCGCGAACGTATCCGTCAGATTGAAGCCAAAGTTCACGAGAAACTTCGCCAAAATGAAAAGGTAGCTAGACTCCGAAACTACTTTGATTAATGTATTAAGAAACATAAAGAAAATGATTTTATTATAAAATCATGAACATAAAAGGGCCTCGTCATGAAGACAGAGGCCCTTGTTCATTTTTTGCTAAAGTTCATACCCGCTATTGAGACCACGATTGATGCAATTTGTATATCTGCAAAGAATGTCTGATGTTTTTCATATCCGACATATGCAGATAATGCATGTGCAAAACAATATAAGATCCAGCCAGCGTTGGCACGGTTGTGGGAAAGAAGATATGTCCCAATTAGGAATAAGGCAGAACTTCCAAATTCACATACCGTAAGCAGTCCATTGAATACAAAGAAACAAAGGAACACCATGACGCCGATAGAAATTGCCCTGATCATATTCTCAGTCTTAGGATTTTTTTCTTTACCTGTGAAGTAAGCGTAGCTCATAAGAGCAATGAGGCCAACTTCTAATACGGTGAAGATATAGAGATGGATAAGATAAAAGTAGAGAAGGGCAATTGCACAACCTACAATACCAATCAGCCATCCAAATTTTTTCCCAGCAACAAGAAAAACTTTATTAGCAAAGAGTATCACAGATACTACTATTTGAAGGAACATTATCATGTCTATGGGTTTTTAAGGTTATTAGTATTATATCAGATTTATATCCTTTTGTCAATAAAAAATACCCTTACAAAATAAGGGTATTTTTTGATTTTAATGTATTTAAACTTTAATCTTATTCAGACTTCAACCACAAATCAGTTTTATATTTGAGAGTAGTGAAATCAACAGCACCCTTAACTTCTTCAACTTGTTTGCCGTTTACAAAAATACGAGAGTTTGGAGTGCCTATTGGGCCGTTGTCTTCAGCAAGTTTTTCTTGTGCTGCGATTTTTGGTAAATACTTTCCACTTGCAAGACAAATATTGAATGCATCTTTGTTAAGTCCGAGGTCCATTGCAATCAAAGGAAGAAGCGATGGAGAAAGTGAATTATTTGATGATGTTACTTCAAATACTTTGTCAGTAAATCTCCAAAAAGCAATTTCACCTTGCTGCTCACCAGCACATTCTGCAGCGGCAGCTTCATTGCGGGCGCGACTGTGAAGTTGGTCGATAGGATAGTGACGCAACACCCAAGCGATTTTTCCGTCGCTCTC
>CALRFB010000003.1:8866-27528 GCA_943356455.1 Candidatus Nomurabacteria bacterium
GCTCTCGGCGACAAGTTGCTGAAGTTCAGGATGAAAAACTTTGCAGTACGGACATTCGAGGTCAGTGTATTCAACAATCACAACTTTGGCATTTGGGTTTCCGCACACGTGTTCACCTGTACGAAAATCTGGAATATTTGGTGTAGCTGTAGTCTCCCAAACTTTTTCACAAATAGTTGCATACGCTGACGAATCATCAGAGCGAGATGTGAGGTCAGTCTGTTTTGTAACATCTCTTTTCGTTGGAGGTTTTGCAAATGTTATGATAATTCCTGCGACAATAAGTAAAACGACAAGTAATACCGCAATATTTGTTTTCTTTTGTGTTTCTTCCATGCAAAAAGTATACCACCCTGCCGTAGCGAGGCTCGTCTTGAGCAAAACACCCTTATGTGGTATACTATTTTACACATGCCCATACAGGAAATCGTGTTTTACGGTCTTTCTTTTCTGTCGATTTACGTCCAAATTTTCCTCCTGATTACCTTTATTGAACGCCGAAAAGAGATCAAATATCGCACTGGTCAACATATTGACCTCAAAGAATATCCGTCAGTGACGGTTGTTGTGCCTTGCTGGAATGAGGAAAAAACTATTGGCGGTACAATCGAATCTTTGCTGGCACTCGATTATCCAAGTGACAAAGTAAACATTATTCTCGTAGATGATGGCTCGACGGACAATACCTGGAACGTTATGCAGGGATATATCGGCAACCCGCAAATCACCGCATATCAGAAAGAAAATGGAGGCAAGCACACTGCCATGAATCTCGGTATTTCGAAAACAACTACGCCATTTATCGGCTGTTTAGATGCCGATTCATTTGTCGATCATCAAGCCTTAAAACGTATTATGACGTATTTCGATGATACGGAAGTGATGGCAGTATCACCAGCTATCATCGTTACTAAACCAAAAAATGTTGTCCAGCGTATTCAAAAGATCGAATACCACTGGGGGATATATACAAAAAAAATGCTTGGTCTGAATGGCGCTATCCATGTTGCACCTGGACCTTTTTCTATTATCCGCACAAGTGTATTTGCTAAAATCGGTAATTTCAAAAAAGCCCACAATACGGAAGACATGGAAATCGCATATCGTATGCAGGCCAACCATATGAAAATAGAACATGCGAACGATGCATTCGTGTATACAGTTACTCCAAATACAGTAAAAAAATTGTATAAACAACGTTTGCGTTGGATTTATGGTTTTATACAAAATACCATAGACTATCGTCGTTTGTTATTTAAAAAAGAGTATGGCAATTTTGGGTACTTTACTTTACCATCGGGTGTCCTTTCTGTTGTGTCTGTTGTCTTTATTTTCTTTTTTACGATTTACAATATCGGTCACTTTATTGTTCAGCAAACTATTAAAATTTCTACAGTGGGTGTATCTCTCCCAACAGCTACACATATATTTGATCCTTTCTATATAAATACCAAGGCAATCACTATTGTTACACTAGTACTTTACGGCACAGTAATCCTGGCTATGCTTATCGGTAGTCGTATGGCAGAAGGTAAGCCCAAGTTTTCCTTCAGTTTTATCTGGTTCTTTATTATTTATAGCGTCATTGCTCCGTTTTGGTTGATGAAGGCGGTTTACAATACCGTATTTGCCAAAAAGACGGCATGGAGGTAAGGTAAGAGTCTATGGATTGGAAAAAATACCTTATCGTCTTTATACTCACTGCCGGCGTGTTCGGCTCGGCTTTGTATGTCTCAAATACTCTCAATGGTAAAAAACTCACGGAATTAAAGTCGATAGAAGACAAACTTTCTATCGATATTTTATCGTCCGAAGTGCAGTACTCGCTCCTCGAAGAGCTTTCATGTAACCAGGTGACGACTTCTGTTCTTTCAGACGAGCTTTCCTCACTGGCTGATAAGATTACGTATTCAGAAGAAAATCTTGGGGCCAATAGCGACCAGATTTCACAGCTCAAACAATCATATTCATTGCTCGAAATTAAAGACTATTTATTGATGAAGAAAATCAGTGAGCGATGCAATAAAAAGAGTGTCTTTGTTTTGTATTTCTATTCCAATGAAGACGCCTGCCCTGATTGTGTAAAGCAAGGATACATTTTGACAGATTTGCGACAAGCATATCCAGAACTCAGAGTATACTCATTTGATTACAACCTCAATCTTTCTGCAGTCAAAGCGATGATTTCGATTTATAAAGTGCCGAGCGACTTACCAGGTCTCGTGATCAATGGCCAAGTATATTCAGGTTTACAAACGAGAGAGCAGATTGAATCCGTACTTAAACTCAAATTGCAAACAAAAACACCCACTGCCACAAAAACTAAAGTCCAGCAATAAAAATCTAACGTAGTGTAAGTATTGAAGCAATAGAAAAAGCGCCCTCTGCGGGGCGCTTTCGTTTTAATTTTGCTTATGCTCAAGGTCGAGCTCGGCAGTTAAAGCTAACATTTTGTCTACATTTGCAATGCATTTCAACCATAGATCATCCCACGATTCTTCTGGGGAATTGAAAAGAACGGTGCGCATGGCGTGACTACCGGGAATGATAATCCACTTACCGCCAGCTATTTCTTCGCGCAAATCGAATTCATTCCAGATACATTGGCCTGCGAATAGTCGAATTATATTTCGGCTGTTTCTTTTCCGAGAATGCATTCCAATAAAGTCTGTATCTCCGCCGTAGTAAATACCATGTGAGATATGGTGACTACATTTATGCAGTTCTTCTAACGTATGGATAAAATGCACTTCCCAGTCATGGTGTCCACCCCAATATATTGGAGTAGTGATCTCTCGGAAATCTGGAAATTGTTCACACGTAATAAGTTGGGTCGGCTTATTGATGATATGCCCATAGACTTTTAATGCATCAGAGCCAGTAATAAATATTACAGATCTTTTGAAAACAGGATCTATTGTTGTTTGAGGAGCGGCTATCATGTAGTAGCCAGGATCGGGGATCGCTCGATCAATTAGTTTTGCCATAGATATGTAGTTTTATAGTTTTTTCCTATTATATGACAATTTTAAAAATTGTCAAAAAGGATACAGGAGCCGGAAGAGGGATTCGAACCCACGACCTTCACTTTACAAAAGTGTTGCTCTACCAACTGAGCTATTCCGGCGTGTTCGGAATAGTACTAGCTATGAGTCAAGCTCAACACCAATAGCTATTCCGGCGTGTTCGGAATAGTACTAGCTATGAGTCAAGCTCAACACCAATAGCTATTCCGGATTTGTATACTACATTATTAAATCATCATCACGTATTTCTTTCACTGTTTTTGCTGCTCTGGGTTTGCGTATTTTGGGTTCTTCGCTCGTTATACGTTCACGCAACCTTTTCGTCTTTTCTTTATACTCGGTAATGGTAGCAAGGAAAAAGGAACTTGTCGATTTTTCCCCGATTACTGGCTGACCATAGAGCACGCTGTATGTTTTTGGGAAATGCTTTTTGAGCATAGTTCTCCATTCTTTTGCGATAAAAAGAAATCCTCGCGAAAACGTGAGCAAGATAATGTGAACACCTTCTTTACTAATTTCTTTTATAAAACTTCTGATGCGGTGTGGGTGAGGTGTTGCATCCAAGATGAAAGGCTTTGCTGGTGTGTGTGGTAGTCCACGAATGGCAATGGCTTTACGAATTACCATGACGAGCATAGCGACTATCGAAGCTATAAAGACAGTTAGAAGTAGTGAAAACATAGAGAGGTTTAGGCGAGTGAGAGTTGTGTGTACGAAACGATTTCAGCACCATGTTCCTTGAGAACTTGCGCAATCGTTTTAGAATCATCCTTAAAGAAAGGTTGATCCATGAGCGTGCGCTCTTTAAAGTAAGCATCTATTTTACCAGTGAGTATTTTTTCCTGAATATCTGCTGATTTCGATGTATCAACTTCTTTGGTTGCGATTTCTTTAACTTGAGCAACTGTTTCTGCTGGCACAGCATCACGAGTCATAAATTCAGGCTTCATGGCGGCAATGTGCATTGCCAAATCTTTTGCGAGAACATCGTCACCACCCTTTATTTCGGTGATGGTTCCGAGCTTGCCGTCGTGCACATAGAGACCAAGTGTATTTTCCGAAACTGTTTCTTTGATACTACCGAGTTTGATATTTTCACCAATTTTCTGAATGATTGGAGCAATCATATCTGTAGCGGCAGATTCGGCAGCAGCAGCACCATCTGACCAAGCTTTTTCGAGAAGCGCTTTAGCAAGTGTGATGAAGTCATCGTTTTTAGCAACAAAATCTGTTTCGCAATTGAGTGTGAGTGCCACGATTTTATTGCCTTCTTTTTTAGCCACGATAAGACCAGCCTCAGCTGTGCGGTCGCCCTTTTTCGCTGCGGCAAGACCAGATTGCTTTTTGAGGATAGTGATAGCCATTTCCATGTCGCCAGCAGCTTCTTCAAGTGCTTTGCGACATTGCATAACTGAAATGCCAGTTCGGTCTCGTAATTCTTTGACTTGCTCTGTTGTAATTGTTGACATAATGAACAAAAAAATAGTTGCTAAAAAGATTATGCTTGAGTGGTAATTGTACCACTCTTTACTCCGGCTTCGAGTTCTTCGATGATGTGAGTGATAGATGATCGTGAAGCGTCATTGCCCATAATAGGGAAGTTGATACCACGAATGTTGTTGTCGGTGTTGGTTATTGCGACGACAGGGATACGTGCCACACGAGCTTCTTTCACTGCAATGTCTTCTTCTTTTGCATCAACGATAATCAATGCGTCTGGAAGTTTGGTCATACCAACAAGTCCAGAAAAAAGTTTATTCATCTTGCCGATTTCAGTATCGATGAGTAGACGTTCTTTTTTAGTGTACATATCGAGTTCACCACGCTCCTTTTTGCCTTTGAGATCTTCGAGTTTGTGAGTACGCTTTTTGATTTCACCCCAGTTGGTGAGAATACCCCCAACCCAACGTTCGACGATGTATGGCATACCGAGAGTAGACGCTACACGCTCTATGACAGCACGAGCTTCTGGCTTGGTGCCGACAAAAAGAATGTTGCCGCCTTTTGCTGCAATACTTGCAACAAACTCCTTGGCAGTTTTGATCTGCTCAGCGGTGTGTTCAACGTTAATAATATCCGTGCCGGCTTTTGTAGCCAGGATGTAGTCTTTCACCGATGGGTGTCGGCGAGTACGGTTGTAGCCGTAGTGGGCACCTGTTGAGAAAAGTTTCTCGATGCCTGGTTCGATGTGCGAATCCATATATTGATTTAACAGGCGGTTCTTGGGGCCGAGACAGCAGTCTCGGGCTTGACCCTAGTGGTCCGCCTTGCTTCCTAATAAAACTTAATAAAAAGTTAAAACCCCGACGGGTCTCGGGGAGACTATAGCAAAAAGTCGACTTTTTCGCAAGCTGTCAAAATTGACATATCTGTAAAAAATGATAGTATAAGTATGCGCTCTTACTAAGTTTTTTATAAGACAAAAGTACCCTCCAAACAGGAAGGGGCTCTTTTGCTTTTTGTAGATGTCTCAATGAAAATAAGTGTAATTATCCCCTGCCACAATGAAGAAAAATCAATCCGCGCCTGCGTGGAGTCTTGTCTTTGCCAGACACGACCTTTTGATCAGATTCTCGTAGTCAATGACGGCTCTACAGACCGTAGCGGAGACATTCTTAAAGAGTTCGGTGATCGCATCGAAGTCCTCACTATTCCTCAGGCTACTGGCAACAAAAGCCGAGCCCAAGAGAAAGGACTTGAGCTCATCAACGGCGACGTATTTGTGGCTACAGATGGAGATACAAAATTAAACACTGGTTTTGCTTCAGCTATTGAAAAGGCATTTCAAGACGAACATGTCGTCGCTGTGTCAGGCATTGTTAAAAGTTTGCCGTATAACTGGCTTACTGCTGTTCGTGCTTTTGAATATATCGTCGCTCACTATTTCCACAAGCTAGCCCAGAGTTACTTGGATTACATATTTGTGATCTCAGGCGCAGCTGGTGCTTTCCGAACTAAAGTTTTTCGTGAATATTTGCCATTTGAACACGACACGCTAACCGAAGACCTAGATATTACA
The DNA here is from genome assembly GCA_943356455.1 of Candidatus Nomurabacteria bacterium. Classification (GTDB taxonomy): domain Bacteria; phylum Patescibacteriota; class Minisyncoccia; order Phycocordibacterales; family UBA9973; genus JAGOSA01. The sequence continues at coordinate 14,912 of CALRFB010000003.1, forward strand.
TACAAACTCCATACATTTGGTTTTAAAATCGCGTATACACTCGATGCGATTTCGTATACCCAAGACCCGATCAGTTTGTCGCAATATAAAAATCAAATGCGTCGATGGTATGGTGGAGGCTGGCAAAGTTTAAAAAAGCACTTTCGAGTTATTATTTCCCGTCCAAACCGGGCGCTTGAAATGTCGCTCATCTATATTGAAGGTATTCTTTTCTCTCTATTCCTATTTGTATTGCCACTGTTAAATCTCCGACTCGCACTGCTATTTATGGGAGCAAATATAATTTTTAATTTATTTTTTGCAATCGCTGCCTCCATTCAAGAACGACGTCTCGATATTTTATACGTGCCATTTATTTACCCATTTATGATTATTGTAAATGCATATATTTTTCTTGAACAAGGAGTAAAGGAAATTATTTTAGGCAAGAAGAACTTGGTCTGGTTTCACCCAGAACGAATTAACATATAATATGACACCACCAACGGGACTCACTTTCATAGTTCATGCACTAGTTGTTCTGGTTCGTAAATTTCTTGCGTTTTTCGGTATTGGGAAAATTAAACCATCCAGCGAAAATGGTTTCGTTCATAAAGATTTTTTACCATTTGTACACAAGAGAATACATAGACGAAAACAAGCGGCAATTTCGGTTTTTGTTATTGTTTTGGTTTTGATATATATTGGCTCGCTTGTCTCGATGTTTATAGATAGAGCTTTGCATGACCCATATGCCAATTGGAAAGTTGCGGGCAAAACATGGCATGTTGTCGAACACGTTATTACGAGGATTGACTGGACGCCACCCTCACGAGTTGCTGAAAGAAGTGACGTAAGAATCCCGCCTCAGTATTACACAGAGTATGCCGAAGATTACATAACAATATATACATCATCATTTACCACCCATTAACACATTAATTTTTTAAACAATTTATATGAAAAAAAATTCAGTATCAAAAATAGCAGTTCTTGTCGCGATTGTTGGAGTAGTATTTATTGGAGGTTTTCAGTTTGTTAAAGCAGTCGGCGCAAATCTTGTTTTAAATCCAGGTTTTGAAACGGTTGCAATCGACAGTACGCCTGAACATTGGACTGCTGGCGGATATGGTACCAATGACCGCGCAATAACGTACGAAACACTACCAGACTTAACGAAAGTCGGGAAAGTCGTAATTACGACATACAGTGATGGTGACGCTAAGTGGGTTTTTGATTCAGTGCCAGTAGAGGCAGGTGCACTGTACCGCTTTTCTGACCGATACGCATCTACAGCGACTACATATCTTTTTGCCGAGTATACTTTTTCCGATGCTTCTATCCACTACGAGCAAATAGCTTCAGTCCCATCTTCACTCGGAGTATGGACAGACGGCGTACAAGATTTTACCCCACCAGCCGGAACTACATCTGTTACCGTATTTCATATGATTGCAAGTGTAGGGGAGCTTTCAACTGATGACTATGTGCTATCACAGCTTCGTTCAGCAAGCCAAAATCAATTCGCACAAGGAATTGTTTCTATTACATTTGATGATGGTTGGACAAATCAATATACAACAGCAGCACCAATTCTAGCTGCAGCAAATATGTCAGCTGTGTATTACATTATTTCAAACACTGTTGATCCAAATGAATTCGGTTACATGACGACTGCTCAGATTTTGGATTTGCAAACAAATGGAAATGAAATTGGAGGACATACAATACATCATTGCAATTTGACATTGCTTCCAGAAACAGCAGGCTGCGCATTTACACCTGCTCCAGGCGCAACTCCATTTGACGAAATAGTCGGTTCAAAAAATGCACTCGAATCACTCGGAGCAACAATTACCACATTTGCATACCCTAACGGTGGATACAATGATGCAATAAAAACAATCATAACAGGAAATGGATTTTCAGGAGCCCGTTCGATTGATGCTGGTTTTAATACTCGCTATAGTGATACAACTGCACTTAAAGCTCAGATTATCGATACAAATGTCCCACTCGAGACTATTAAGGGTTGGGTGGATACAGCTGCAAGCAATAAAAGTTGGCTTATTTTGACATTCCACCAAGTTGCAGATCTCGCAACGCTTCAACAAAACAATGATGTCGGTGGCATTACCCCGGAAGATTTTCAGACAATCGTTAGCTATATCGCTGGTGTTCGTGATGGTTCTGTAAATCCAATTCTTGTAAAAAATATTCGTGATGTTCTACCGATGATGGCTACCGACGTTATTGGTTCGGTTGATCCACTCGATACCCTGGCTCCAGTTATTACGTTACAGGGTAGTTCTACCGTGTCTCTCATGGTTGGCACACCATATGTCGACGCTGGTGCAACAGCAAATGACAATGTTGACGGCGATATAACATCGTCGATCGTGGTGACTACTACGGTCAATACTGCTGTAGTCGGTACGTACTCGGTTACCTACAACACGATAGATGCTGCGGGTAATCATGCCGATGAAGTCACTCGAACAGTGGTGGTTACACAAAATTCTATTCCATCTATAACATTGATCGGAGATGCAGCCCCTACCGTAAACGTAGGTACAACGTATGCTGATGCAGGTGCAACAGCAAGTGATACCGAAGATGGCAATATAACGACATCAATCATTGTAAGTGGGTCTGTAGATACTGCAACAGTCGGAGCGTATGTACTCTCCTACAATGTCGTAGATTCAAACGGAGGTCATGCTGCCACAGTTGCTCGCACAGTCACGGTTACATCACCAAGTTCTGGTGGTGGTGGAGGTGGTGGAGGTGGTTATATTCCACCAGCGCCTGTAATTGTGCCAATCCCAACACCAAATCCAACACCAAGTATTGTTCCTGTAACCGGCACAGTTCTCGGTGAATCATGTACTGCATTACTCACAAAAAATGCCGCATTTCATCACAGCCAAAACGACAAAAACGAAATCAAAAAACTTCAGACATTCTTGAATAAAGAAATGAATACCAAATTACCAGTAACTGGTTTTTACGGAAGGATGACACTTACCGCTGTTAAGAATTTCCAAACCAAATACAAAGGAGATATTTTGACACCAGTAAATCTAAAGAAATCCAATGGAAACGTATTCACGCTCACTCGTGCCAAGATTAATACCTTGCACTGTGTAGTTAAATAAAAACAAAAAATAAAATCCCTCGAAAGAGGGATTTTATTTTAATTGCTACTACTTATAACTTTTTACGATTGTCGAGAATGCGTTCAATACATTTGTATTTGAATTGAGTAACCAATTCTGCTCTTTGTTTTCATTGAACCATACCCAGCCCGCGATATTTGGATTTTTAGCAATTTGACTAAATGCATCTGTAATCCAAGCAGCTTTTTTAGTTCCACCATCATTAGCTTCTGCTGAAGCCATGGAGAAAATATAAATTGGTTTATTATATCTTGCGAGCTTGCCAAGTGCTGTGCCGAATACCTGTGTGAATGATAACCATGGATTGTTGAAGTTAAATCCATCAACACCAACATAGTCCACGTAAGCGTCCCCTGGGTAATACATGGTTAAGTCGTTTGCTGCGGTGTTTGGCCATGAATCATTGTTTGGTGCCCATCCCCATTTTACATTTGTAACACCTTGTGCTGCAAATAAATCATGGAGACGTTGGTATGCCACATTGTGTTTTGCCGGAGAGTTGTTGTTATTCGTTCCAGACCATGGATACCAATCACCATTCATTTCGTCGAACGGTATCATGATAACTTGGCCACCATAATTCTTGACACTTTTTGCGAATGAAATAATATAGCTATCCCATGCGCCACTGTTTATGGAATCGTAATTATAATTTGGTTGGTAGATTGTACCAGTATCTCCATTTGCTGCAGGTTCCCAGTAAATCATAAGCGTTTTATTGCCTGATTGCAGGGTACTTGTGAGCCACGAAGGAAAATCACCTGCGCCTGAACCCCAACCTACAAAGACCGCACGTATATTCAGTGGCGCGCCAACGGTGGCTTCAAGAGAAGCGACATCCGACGCCGCGCTGTTTGGAAGAAATGCGCCCCACTGTTTTTTTGTCGCAGAGGATGTAGTGGTTGTCGTTGTGGTAGTACCTGTTGTCGGTGTGCTGTCGGTTGTACTGGTGGTTCCTGTTGAACCAGTTGTGCTGGTTGTGCCTGTTGTTCCGGTCGAAGTCGTACCGGTTGAACTGGTTGGTCGAGTTCTCGGTACGGTTCTTGGTTTTGCGTACGCAAGCGGTCGATTGGATGAATATTTCGACATTCTGCTCCAAGCCAGTTGTATGTCCGCTTCTTGTGTTGCGACACCGTTACTAATGGGGAAACATGCTTCTGTGTTGCCTTGCTCACCACAATCCGGTACTTTCACTTCCATAGCGATCTGTTCCGGGGGTGTGCTTGAAATTTGATTATTGATAATGGGTTTTTTACTAATTGATATGGCTCCGATGATGATGCATACAGCAACGAAACCTGATAACGTGAACAAAATTTTTTTTCTCACCCAACATTTATAACACCGACTTGAGGCTTCGCAACATGGCAAACTTCATCAGTTGAGATAGCATAAGGGTATTATTCATAAAAAAATAGCAGTGCAAATTACATTCGAAAAACGTCAATAGGTTTTTTGCCAAATAGTGTTTGTTGTTGTGTAAATAAACTTTGCTACTTATTCTTTTTTACGGTAGTATGCGGAATATGCTCCAAAGCAATCTTTTCACCAAAACCAAAAAAGAGGCCCCATCTGACGAGGTCTCAAAAAATGCCGAATTACTCATCCGTGGCGGCTACATTCACAAGGAAATGGCAGGCGTGTATTCGTTCTTACCACTTGGTTTGCGTGTACTCAATAATATTACTCAGGTAGTCCGCGAAGAAATGAATGCCGTCGGTGGCCAAGAACTCCACATGCCGGCACTTCAAGATAAAAACGTTTGGGAAAAAACTGATCGTTGGGATGATGCTAAAGTAGACAATTGGTTTAAAACCAATCTCAAAGCCGGTGGGGAAGTCGGTCTCGGTATCACGCACGAAGAACCGCTCACCCAACTCATGACTGAATATATAAGTTCATACAAAGACTTACCTTTTTCTGTGTATCAGTTTCAAAATAAATTTCGTAACGAAATGCGTGCCAAATCTGGCATCATGCGAGGACGCGAATTTTTAATGAAAGATTTATATTCATTTTCAAAAGATAAAGCTGAGCACGATGCATTTTATGACGTGGTCAAAGGCGCATATAAAAAAATATACACCCGTCTCGGTATCGGACATCTTACCTACATGACATTTGCATCAGGCGGGATTTTTGCTCCGTTTTCTCATGAATATCAAACAGTGTCACCAGCCGGAGAAGACACTATATATATTGATGAAGAGAAGGGTATTGCCATCAACAAAGAAGTCTATACAGATGAAGTTTTAGCCGAGCTCGGTATCGATAAAACAAAACTCAAAGAAGAGCGGGCTATTGAAGTAGGTAATATTTTTACACTCGGTACACGTTTTTCTGAACCACTAGAACTTGCATACACAAATGCCGAAGGCGAAAAGATTCCCGTATTCATGGGTTCATACGGAATCGGCGTCAGTCGCCTTGTTGGTGCTATTGTAGAAACCTTGTCAGATGACAAAGGAATTATTTGGCCCGACGCAATCGCACCGTTCCGTGCCCACATACTTGCGCTCGGTGATAATGCCGAAGCCCACACCAAAGCAGTTGAGCTGCACGATATGTTGGCAGGACAAGGCATAGATGTTTTGTGTGACAATAGATTGGGCCTTTCAGCAGGTGAGAAATTTGCCGACGCGGATCTGCTCGGTATACCGTACAGAATTGTTGTTTCGGAACGCAGCTTGAAAGAAGGCGGATATGAAGTTAAGCGAAGAACGGAGGAAAAGGGTAAAATAGTAAAAGCGGAAGAAATTACATCTTTCATAAAATAAATATAAGTACACAATGAGATTATTCTCCCGAGGCACCGGGGTCTTTTCTTGCTAGAACGTGCCTCGTATATATATGTTTAAAAAACTTTACAATTCATTTTCAAACGACATCGGCATTGACCTTGGTACAGCGAATACTTTGGTGTATTTGCGCGGCCACGGCATCGTTATCAATGAACCTTCTGTTGTTGCTGTAAATCAAAAAACGGGACAGATCGTGGCTGTTGGTCAGGAAGCCAAGCAAATGCTCGGTCGCACACCACCACATATTCGAGCAGTGCGCCCTATTGTTGATGGTGTAATTTCAGATTATGAAGTCACTGAAGAAATGTTGGCGTACCTCATCAACAAAGCTGAAAAAATGTCGAAAAAGTTTTTCCGTCCACGCGTTGTTGTCGGAGTACCGTCTGGTATTACCAATGTCGAAGGTCGCGCCGTGTACGATGCGGCTCGTTCTGCCGGCGCACGCGAAGTGCATTTGATCGAAGAGCCCATGGCTGCAGCTATTGGTATCCGTATGCCGGTCAAAGAAGCTGTCGGCAGTATGATTGTCGATATTGGTGGCGGAACAACTGACGTTGCTGTTATTTCTCTTGCTGGTATTGTGCGTTCAGTAAATCTCAAAATTGCTGGCGATAAATTTAATACAGATATTATTTCGTATTTACGCGATGAATTTAAACTTTTGATCGGAGAAAAAACTGCTGAGAGTGTTAAAATTGCTATAGGTTCTGTTGCACCAGGGGATCCGATGGAAGCCGAAGTTCGTGGACGTGATCTGGTAACTGGTTTACCACGTGAAGTTGTGATCACTGATGCTGATATTCGCGAAGCAATGGGTCAGTCTATCGTGGGTTTGATCGATGGTATCAAAGAAGTATTGGAAACGACGCCGCCCGAGATTTTGGGCGACATTATGAATCGCGGCATTGTGCTCTCGGGCGGCGGAGCCATGCTCCACGGTCTCGATATTTTACTTCAGAATATTTTAAAAATCCCAGTATATATTGCCGAAGATCCACTTACCGCTGTGGCACGAGGTGCCGGTATCGTGCTCGAAGATATCGAATTCTATCAAGAAGTCTTATTGCCTGATTATGATACGGAAAGGTCAAAATAATTTTATTTCATATAAAGATCGCAATTTCCGCAACTACCGTAAGCGGTTATTTGTTATTATTGGATGCATTGCGCTAGTTGTGGGAAGCTGTTTTATTTTTATCGGAGGTAAAGAAACAATTTCTGCAATAGCTAGCGTCGGTAATTCACTTTTTAAAGCTAATATTTCAACAGGCGAGACTATCGCTGATGGTTTAGAATTGGCAAAATCAAAATCCACGCTCATTGGAGAAAAAAATCAATTAGATTCTCAGGTTAAAGATCTACAAGCCCAACTTGCTGAACTCCCGACGCTCAAAGATGACAACGCTAAACTTTTGGAAATGTTGTCTCGAAAAAAAGGTGCGCGTGAATTAATTGCTGCGCGTATTATTGCCCGCCCAAATCAAACCGTATACGACACACTCGTTATCGATATCGGTAGTGCAGACGGCGTGCGTGTTGGTGCAAAAGTTTTTGCACGAGGAGATATACCCATCGGAAGTGTTGAAGAAACCGATGCACATGCTTCGAAAGTTACACTCTACACAACGTCAGGTCAAACCATGAAAGCTAGCATTGTTGGCAAGGATATTAGTATTGATTTGACAGGACAAGGTGGCGGGATTTTTCAAACAACACTACCACGTGATATTGTGATTGATAAAGCGACACCAGTCGTTACAATCGAGGGGGACACGATAGCTGTCACCGAAGAAAGTTTGGCCGATTCGCGTGATCCATTTCAACGCATTTTATTTCGCTCCCCGGTAAATATGTTCCAGCTACGATATGTAGGTGTTGAAAAATAATATGGCATTTAGTTTCAGCGTTGAGAAAAAAATAATACTTCCTTCAGGTGAACCTGCTCTCGGTCGAGCGGGTATTCTTACTACACCCCATGGCACCATAGAGACACCAGCATTCGTCGTCGTGGGTACCAAAGCTACGGTGAAATCACTCAATGCTGATCAGGTGCAGGAAGCCGGTGCACAAGTCGTGCTCGCCAATACGTACCATCTTTTTTTACAGCCTGGCGACGAAATCGTAGCCCGTGCCGGTGGTCTCGGCAAATTTATGCATTGGCACGGTCCCACGATGACAGATTCGGGCGGTTTCCAAGTTTTTTCACTCGGTGCAGCATATGGAAAAAATATTTCAAAAATCGTAAAAATTACTGATCCGAGCTACCTCATTCCCGAAAGATTCGACGACAGCGATGCGCCTCGTCTTGCAACTATCGATCGCGATGGTGTGACGTTCAAATCTCACCTCGACGGATCGATGCACTACATTACTCCGGAAAAATCTATTCAAATCCAACACAACCTTGGTGCCGATATGATTTTCGCTTTCGATGAATGTACCTCTCCATCCGAAGACGATCGGTACCAGAGCGATGCGCTCATGCGTACACATGCCTGGGCAAAGCGCTGCTTAGTAGAACATCACAGCTTGCTTGCCAAAGCACCAATGATTTTGCCAGAAGTTTTTCCAACTACCCATGTCTCTGAGAATACAGCCCATAAAAAAACACCTCAGAATACTGCTGCCGCACGTCCATGTGCACTTTTTGGTATCGTCCAAGGGGGTCGCAATGAAATGCTCCGCAAAGAGTCAGCAAAAATAATTTCTGAAATGACTGCAGTCGTACTTGACGAACAGGGAGTCGAGCAAACATACGCTTTCGACGGTTTCGGTATCGGTGGTTCATTTGCCAAAGAAGATATGTCGACTGCCGTGAAGTGGGTCAATGAAATTTTACCCGAAGATAAACCAAGACACTTACTCGGCATCGGTGAACCCGAAGATCTATTTATGGGTATTGAAAATGGTGTCGATCTTTTTGATTGTGTATTACCAACGCGTCTTGGACGGAACGGTACGATCTATACCAAGCATGGCAAAATCAGTATCACCAATGCTCAATTCCGCAATGACTTTTCACCAGTTGACGATGAATGCAATTGCTATACCTGCCAAGGCTATACAAAAAGTTATATTGCCCACATGTTCCACGGCAAAGAAATGCTTGGCGGTACGCTCGCTTCGATTCACAACGTGCACTTTATCGTGACGCTTGTTAAAAAAATCCGCCAGTCTATTCTCGACAATACGTTTACCGAATTCAAAGAGTCGTTTTTGAATACGTACGGAAAATAATCATAGCAGATTATTCTACGATTACGATAATCGACAATCGCGGTATACTTTAAACATGCAAGTTCCAAAAATCGGCGAACACTATCGCCACTACAAATCCAAAGGCGGCACTGACCATACGTATGAAATAGTTGGTTTGGCAAAACATACTGAAATTGACGCACTCGGACAAGAGGCAATTTTTGTTGTCTATAAACCACTTTATAATACAGAAATCTTAACCATGAACAAACTCGACTTTTTTGTCCGTCCGCTCTCGCTTTTTATCGGCAGTGTTGAAGTCGAAGGTACAATTGTGGCGCGATTTACAAAACTGTAAGAGTAGACTAGTAGGGTACAAATCTATAGAATGAATAGATGGCCGTATTCAATCTTCAACCAAAATTCCAGCCAGCTGGCGACCAGCCCGAAGCTATCAAAAAACTCAACAATGGCCTCAAAAAGGGTATGCGTATGCAGACCCTTTTGGGTGCGACTGGTACTGGGAAAACATTTACCATGGCAAACGTTATTGCCACCCAAGGTAAACCGACACTTGTCATTGCCCACAACAAAACACTTGCGGCTCAGCTCGCTGCCGAATTTAAGGAATTTTTCCCAGACAATGCTGTGCACTATTTTGTATCGTACTACGATTTCTATCAACCTGAGGCATACATGCCTGTGACAGATACATACATTGAAAAAGATGCATCGATCAATAAAGAAATCGATCGCTTGCGTCATGCTTCAACCCAATCACTTCTGACTCGTCAAGATGTGATAATCGTCGCGTCCGTTTCGTGTATTTACGGCTTGGGAAGTCCTGCGGAATATGAAAAAACCAATTTAAAACTGGCTCTGGGTCAGACCATGACACGCACCGAACTTTTAGAGAAACTCATTTCTATTCGTTTTGAACGTACCAATGCCGATCTGACACCAGGTACGTTTCGCGCACTTGGTTCAAAAGTAGAAATCATGCCGGTATCTGAAACGATTATTTTTTCTATAGACATGTTGGGAAATACAATCAATCGCATTCTAAAAATTGATCCAGTCACATCGAGGATTTTGCGGGAAGAAGAAACCATATATGTGTTTCCTGCAAAACATTTCGTAACTGATGGCGACCAAGTCGAACGTGCACTTGCAAGTATTAACCACGAACTCGGAGAGCAATTGAAAGTATTCGAGTCTACAGAAGGTAAGTTGCTCGAAGCTGAACGTTTACGTCGTCGAACCAACTACGACATCGCCATGATTCGCGAAGTCGGCTACTGCTCAGGTATTGAAAACTATTCTAGGCATTTGTCGGGCAAAGCGGCTGGAGAACCACCAGATACACTGCTCTCATACTTTCCACACAAAGCTGATGGCACTCCGGACTTTTTAACTATCATTGACGAATCACACGTCACAGTGCCGCAACTCAACGGTATGTATGCTGGGGATCAGGCGCGCAAAAAAACACTTGTTGAATTTGGTTTTCGTTTGCCTTCGGCCCGCGACAATAGACCACTTCGTTTTGAAGAATTTGAAAAACGTGTCGGCCAAGTAGTTTTTACAACAGCAACACCCAGCACGTACGAACGTGAGCATTCACAACAAATCGTTGAACAAATTATTCGCCCTACTGGCCTGGTTGATCCTAAAATAACGATCAAGCCGATTTTGGAAGAAGGTGACTACCTGGGACAAGTACAGGATTTTATCGAAGAATCAGAAGGCGAGATTCGCGCAGGAGGTCGTGTTATCGCCACAACGCTTACAAAAAAGATGGCCGAGGATTTGGCTGCATACCTCAAAGAGCGTAAAATTAAATCAGAATATTTACACTCTGACATAAAAACAATCGATCGTATCAAAATTCTGACAGAATTTCGACGGGGGAATTTCGATATTTTGGTAGGAGTCAACTTGCTTCGCGAAGGTCTGGACTTGCCCGAAGTGTCACTTATTGGAATACTCGATGCAGATAAAGAGGGTTTTTTACGCAGTGAGGTTTCACTTATTCAGACTATCGGCCGTGCTGCGCGCAACGTCAACGGTCGCGTCATTTTGTATGCAGACAGAGTAACCGGTTCTATGGAGCGAGCAATTGGCGAAACAAATCGTCGTCGTGATATTCAACTTGCCTACAACAAAGAGCACGGCATCACTCCCAAAACGATTGAAAAACGAATTCACGATATTGCCGAATCCATGGAAAGCGATCATGAAAAAGCAGTCCGAAGCGAACTGGAAATGGATCTTGCTGTGCTTGGTTCTATCGAAAGCATGGATGCTGTGCGCACAGCAAAAGGTGGAAGAAATAAAAAGAGTAAACTTCACCCACTGACGGAACTTATTAAAATGAAAGAAGACCAAATGAAAGAAGCTGTGAAGATGCTCGATTTTGAAACCGCAGCCATAGTGCGTGATGAATTGAAAATACTACGTACACGACTTGTCGAAGCTGATACATAAAAAACCGCCCATAAGGCGGTATGTGTCATGAAGTTTTTTTTGAATTGCTGATCAGAAGTCTGCTCACTGTTAGAATGCACGAAAGACATTGAAGTCCGACAAAACATACAACAAATGAGAGATGCTTACTAATTTCTAAACATGCTAATGCACTTGTTTCGCTAAAGAATATGGTTATGAGTGTGAGTAGGGCATAGCCACTAGTTCGATCATAAAAAAATATTCGATTACGATACAGGACTGCTTCGAGTAGTCCTGAAGCCAGTGCATCTATTGCAAAAAGTACCACTACCCAGGTTGCTATCATGTATTCATGAATACAGTGGATGTCGACTTTTGCACGATGTGAGAATAGTAAGATTAGCGCTAGGAATAGAAATACTCTGCGCAACGTACTCATCAGTTTTTTCATTTGTAGAGGTTTTTTGTTGTTTGTATTATATATCGAATTACATAAATTGTCAATATGTCTGCCATCTATCCACTTCACATGTGCTGTGCGACGATACGTGCGTCACGTGGTACGATATTTGTATGGAAAAGAAGAAGTTGGGATATATAGTAATAGTTGCCGCAATACTTGCTTTGGGTCTTGCTATTGTTTTTACACCAGGTAAAAGCAAGCACCCGATTGCACCGCCAACCGGACTAGTTGCGACAAAACCGACAGTTGCACTGCTTGTAAAAAACGATAAAAAAATAACACAGTCAAATAAATCGATTGAAGTCTCGGTTGTATATCCAGAATTCGACAATGTGCCAGCGTTCATCAATACAACCTTCGCAGATTTTGCCAAGTCTGAAGTTGATAATTTTAATTCGCTCCACTTGGAAGAAATACCTACTTCGGCACCAGCAGATTATTTTCTAACTATTACATACGATGTTGACCAAGCAAATACTCAATACATAAGCATCGTATTTACTACACGGCTTGACACGGGTGGGGCGCACCCAAACGAATATTTTAGGA
>CALRFB010000004.1 GCA_943356455.1 Candidatus Nomurabacteria bacterium
GCGGGGGTTGGAGTGGGTTTTGGTGTAGGCGTAGGAACCGGAGATGGGGTAATGGGATTTAGCGCTACTGTCGTTGGTTTTACAACTGGTGTGTTGAGTATATCAGCGACAGCAGCTTGATCTTGCTGTATGGAATTTGTTGCGCCAGTATAAACAACCGCACCGAGAGCGAGTGCGAGAGATGTGATCGATATGAGTCGTGTTTGCCAAATAGTCATGGGATCATTATACACGCTCAATTATGAAGTAAAAATGAAGCGTTTTGCGGGCAATCGAGGAGTTGAACCTCGAAATAACCGTGTTACCCGTTACCCCGCCGAAGCGGAGCCGAGCTCTACAGGAGTATAAAACATGCTATAGAGTTCTTGACCACGCATAGCGTGGCCCATTTGTATGTCTTTGCCAGAGGCAAAGTATAAAGAACAGAGTAAAAGGAAAAATCCTTTTACTCACACATTTTACTGTAAAACACAAAAGCCACCAAGTAAAGGTGGCTTTTATTACTTCTTACTCTCTTTGTGAGCAGTACTTTTTTTACACCATTTGCAATACTTTTTAAGCTCGATCTTTTTTGTGACGAGTTTTTTATTCTTGCTTGACCAGTAGTTCACGTGTTTGCACGTGCCACAGGCGAATTTGATGAGTCTATCTTGTGATCCCATAGTGACGCTATCGTACTATAAATGCCATATTTTCGCAAGGGTCCAGATTACCCACCATAGGCTTAACTTTTTCCTAAAATCCTGTATAGTATCGATACGCGTCGGTGGTAGAGTGGTCAATTACAACAGACTGTAAATCTGTCGGCTTCGGCCTACGAAGGTTCGAATCCTTCCCGGCGCACAACACAAAAAAGCACCCTTTGGGTGCTTTTTTGTTTTTCCAACGCAGGCTCGGATATATGTTTCCCGTGCTTCGTTTTATGCCACAACTTCGGCTTTTTCTTTGCGTACACGAGGGCGGGCGGTTTTGCGTTTAGCCTCGACAACGAGCTCATTTTTCTTTTCGTCAACAGTAACGACATCGCCGTCGCCCGTAGTCCCTGCAATAATAAACGAAGCGACAGGATTAAGTATTTTCGTTTGAATAAGACGATTAAGAGGACGTGCTCCGTAATGTGGGTTGTAGCCTTCTTTGCCGAGGTAATCGAGTGCAGCATCTGAAACTTCGAGTGTAATCCCCTTGCTTTGCATGCGTTCCTTGAGAGCGTCGATGCGAAGTGAGACGATCTGGCGTATCGTACTAGCAGAAAGTATATCGAAGACAATAGTTTCATCGAGACGATTCAAAAATTCTGGACGGAAGAAATCTTTGAGTGTATCCAAAACTTTATCTTTGGTCTGCGTGTAGTTTTCCGAATCAGATGCATTTGAGAAACCAATGCTTTCCATTTTCTGAATATGTTGCGAACCAATGTTTGATGTCAAAACAATAATAGTATTTTTGAAGTTCACTTTTCGGCCTTTGGCATCGGTCAGTTGTCCATCGTCGAGCACTTGGAGTAATAGGTTGAATACTTCAGGGTGTGCTTTTTCAACTTCATCGAAAAGCACAACGGAGTACGGACGATGACGAATAGCTTCGGTTAATTGACCGGATTCATCGTAGCCAACATATCCTGGTGGCGAACCCACAAGTTTTGAAATACTATGGCGTTCCATATATTCGGACATATCAACACGAACGAGTGCTTTGTCGTCGTTGAACATAAACTGAGCCAAAGCTTTGGTGAGTTCTGTTTTACCAACACCGGTTGGACCGAGAAAGAGAAATGAACCGATCGGCTTGTTTGGATCGGAAATTCCTGCACGTGAGCGTCGAACAACATCGGCGATTCGGGTAATAGCTTCTTCCTGACCAACGACACGCTTGCGAAGTTCGTCTTCCATTTTAACTAGTTTGGCACGCTCAGACTCCAGCATCTTGTTCAGCGGAATACCGGTCCAACGCGACACAACAGCAGCAATATCTTCGGCCGTGATTTCTTCTTTCAAAACGCGACGACTCTTTTGAAGCTTCTGGAGTTTAGCAAGTTTTTCATCTAGCTCTTTTTTGAGTGCAGGCAAACGTCCGTACCGAATTTCAGCAGCTCGACCGAGGTCGGCACGCATTTCTGCATTTTCGGCTTCGATGCGAAGTGTTTCTAATTCTTTCTTGAATGTACGAATGTCGGTGATAATAGCTTTTTCATTTTTCCATTTGAGTTCAAGTTCGCTTGTACCTTCGCGAAGATTTGCGATTTCAGCTTCGATGTCGTGAATACGTTTTTTGGCAACTTTAGCTTCGTCACCGCCAAGCTCAGCTTCACGTCGCAAGGCTTCACGCTCAATTTCATAGAGCATTATCTTGCGGTGGGCTTCTTCGAGTGGTGCTGGTTTATTTTCAAGTGCTATGCGGAGCGACGATGAAGCTTCGTCGATGAGGTCAACGGCCTTGTCAGGTAAGTATCGGTTAGTAATGTACCGAGTAGAAAGATTTACTGCAGCCAGAATCGCGTCGTCAGTAATGTGTACGCCGTGAAAGTTTTCATATTTTTCTTTGAGTCCACGCAAGATAGCTATTGTGTCTTCATCTGTTGGTTCATCGACAAATACAGGCTGAAAACGACGAGCGAGCGCTGGGTCTTTTTCAATATGTTTTTGATACTCTTTGATAGTTGTCGCACCAATAGCTCGAAGTTCACCACGCGCGAGCGATGGTTTGAGTAAGTTGGCAGCATCTGCGCCTCCCCCGTCTACTGCTCCGGCTCCGACAATTGTATGTATTTCATCAATAAAGAGAATGATCGTACCGTTGGCACGTTCAATTTCTTTAATAATATTTTTCAAACGTTCTTCAAATTCACCGCGGTATTTTGTACCAGCGATGAGTGAGCCCATGTCGAGAGACACGATTTCTTTGTCTTTTAAAGATTCCGGTACATCGTTTTTGGCAATACGTTGTGCCAGGCCTTCGACAACAGCTGTTTTACCTGTACCGGCTTCACCGATAAGAATAGGATTATTTTTCGTGCGACGAGAAAGTATTTGCATGATACGCATGATTTCATTGTCGCGTCCGATGACAGGATCGAGTTTATCTTCACGAGCGAGTTTGGTGAGGTTCCGGGTGAATTTGGAAAGCATGCGGAACTTTTTCGGCGAGTGAGCATCGGTGATGTGTGCATTTTTTAATTCATCAACAATACCGAGCACAGCATCTTTGGAAATACGGAAGCGGCCGAGGAGCTCACGTGCGTCTCCTGCAATATCGATGAGTGCGATAAATAAATGTTCCGTTGAAACAAATTCATCTTTGAGTGACTGTGCTATTTTGACAGAATGATCAATAACCTGTGCTAGATCGGGCGTGAAATACATTTGGTATGACGGCGCTACGGTACCATGATGTTCAGGCATTTCGATGGCTTCGACAACTGAATCAGTCAGGAGCATTGAATCGATGTCGAGTTTTTCTAAAATCGAAATAACCATCGACTCTTCTTGCAAGAGTAATGCGGTGAGTAGGTGGAGCGAGTTAACATGGTTTTGTCCGCGTTCGATAGCAAGTTCGTGAGCTTTGCGGATGGCTTCTTTAGCTTTCGTTGTAAATTGATTGAATGGTGGTTGCATATAGATTATGAGTTTTTATGCGCATGTGACCATGTGCGCCAGGTGGCTACAGCATCGGCCGCGACTGCAATTGCGCGCCGGACATCACTGGCTTTTGTATCTCTGCCAAATGACATGCGTATTGTCCCATCGGACGTATTGCCTCCTATCGCCAGTATAACATGTGAGTCAATTGCATCTTCATTTTTTTTCGCTGTACCGCACGAGCTGCGCGATGAAGTAAAAATATTTTTTGCAGACAGAGCAAGTACAAGATATTCGCTTTCAATTCCTGGTACAGAAAAACAAAAATTATTGGGAATGCGTTGTATTGGGTGACCGAGCAACACTGCATCGGGAATTTTTTTCTTAAGTTCTTTTTTGGCTTGCTCCAAAATGTTTGTTAGTCGTGCTTTTTCTTTGTCTCGGATTTTGACCGCATCTGTCATGGCTTTAGCGAAACCTACAATAAGTTCAGTGGCTTCAGTGCCACCACGACGTCCGTCTTCTTGACCACCACCAGGCATTGGTGAAATAAACGGAATATTATTTCGGATAAACAATAGTGCAATGCCACGTGGTCCATATATTTTACCCGAACTGAGTGTTAGCAAATCGACTTCAGGTTTAACAATGCGCACTGGTAAATACTGAAAAGCTTGGGTTGCGTCAACGTGAAGTAATGGATATTCCATCGATATATTTTCTTTGCGATACTTGCGGAGTAGTTTAGAAATTGTCTCTATAGGTTCTATCGTGCCGATTTCATTGTTGGCTTGTATAACAGACACAAGCACCGTCGTTGGTCGCAAAGCTAGAGCAATGGCATCGGTATCCACTACGCCCTCTGAATTCACTCCGATACGGGTGACTTCTACACCATGCATTTCAAGTTTGCGTGCGGCTTCGATTATAGACGGATGTTCAATAGCAGAAATAATAATGTGAGGTTTTTCTTCGTGGTTTTCTTTCCATGCATCGACGACACCGTGCAAAGCTAGCATATTGGACTCAGTGGCGCTCGACGTAAATACAATTTCTTCTGGTCGAGCATCTATAGTTTCTGCAATACGTTTGCGAGCCTCTGTGATAGTTTTTTTGGCTTCAACTGCCGTGCGGTGAATACCGCCAGGGTTGGCAAAAACACCACTTACAGTGGCCATAGCAGCCCGCACAGAGGCGGAAATGGGCGTGGCAGACGCATAGTCGAGGTACGTCACGGCTTTTATAGGCTTATTTTGCTTGGGTTTTCGCTTTTTCATATCATTGCCAAAAGGCAGTTTAGAGTATATAATTATCGCCTGATGAGCACAAATGCCGTCTACATCGCGCTCGGCGCCGCAGGATTCATTTCCCTCCTCAGTATTGTTGGAGTTTTCATACTCCATAGTCGCCTGAAAAGCCTCATGAATGGCAAAACAGGTCGCGACCTAGAAGAAGGAATTGCTTCGATCGACAAAAAACTTGTCGCAATCGAAAACAATGAAGAACTTCTCGCTGAAGCAATTGACAACGTTGATCGCAGACTGCGATCGTCTATTCGCTCGGTTGAAATGACGCGATTCAATCCTTTTGAAGACCAGGGTGGAAACCATAGCTTTGCTATATCACTCGTCAACGAACGCGGCGATGGTGTTGTTATCTCAAGTCTCTACTCTCGCGAACGTATGAGCGTTTTTGCAAAACACATCAAAAAAGGTGCATCAGATATCGAGCTCACCGAAGAAGAGCAAGATGTATTGAACAAAGGTTTACAATCAATCAAAGAATAAATATGGAACATACCCGAAGCAAACGTCCGGCAGTTGTTGTCGTCATGGGTCACATTGACCACGGCAAATCAACACTACTCGACTTCATACGAAAATCAAATGTAACCGCTGGTGAAGCAGGTGGTATTACCCAACACATTTCTTCATACGTTGTCGAGCAACCAAATGAAAAAGGCGTACTTGAGAAAATTACTTTTCTTGATACACCTGGTCATGCTGCATTTACTCGCATTCGTGAACGCGGTGCTCAAGTTGCAGACATTGCTATTTTAGTTGTTTCTGCCGAAGACTCGGTCAAGGCTCAAACACTCGAAGCACTCGCAACTATCAAAGAAAGTGGTATTCCCTATATCGTGGCAATCAACAAAATCGATCGCCCTGCTGCAAATGTTGAAAAAACTAAACTTGATCTCGCCGAAGCCGGTGTCTACGTCGAAGGCTACGGTGGTGACATCCCTTATGCTGAAATTTCTGCAAAAGTAGGCACTGGTATTCCTCACCTACTCGAACTCATCTTGCTTGTTTCTGAAATGGCAGATTTTACATACGACGCTCAGGCTCAATCTGAAGGTATTGTAATCGAATCAAAACTCGATCCAAAACGTGGTATTTCAGCAAGCCTGATCGGGAAAGACGGCACGCTACACAAAGGTGATTTCGTGCTCGTCGGCACCGCGATATGCAGCACCCGTATCGTTGAAAACTATCTTGGTAAAACCATAGACACGGTACCAGCAAGTATTCCGTTCGCACTCACCGGTTTTGATGAACTTCCTTCTGTTGGCTCTATATTTACAAGCTACGCCACAAAAAAAGAAGCTGAAGCGGCTCGAGACGAGATAACAAAAAATCCTCGTAAAACAGATCAGCAAGTTCTCGGTACTCCACATGCAACAACAAAAATCGTACCAATCATTATCCGTGCAGATACGGCTGGTAGTTTGGAAGCGCTAGAAAAAGAACTTGAAAAAATTGTGAGCGAAGAAATCACACTCAAAATCACAGCAAAAGGCATAGGCAATATCAATGAATATGATATGAAACTTGCTGTCGCAGATCCGACAACACTCGTTGTTGGTTTTCACGTCAAAGCAGATCCAAATGCTGTTGATATGCAACTCAAAAATAATAGCTTCCTCGAAACTTTTGATATTATCTACAAACTCACCGAACGTATCGCTGGCATTCTCGAAGAACGTCGTCCTCGCAAGCAGTTCGAAGAAGTAATAGGCACAATTAAAATATTGAAAACATTTTCGCGTACAAAAGAGCGTCAGGTTGTTGGGGGTCGCGTAACGAGCGGTCGTGCAACAGACCGCTCCACGATTCGCATTCTTCGTCGAGACGACGAAGTCAGCCGTGGACATATCGTTGGTCTCCAGGTTTCTAAAATTAGTGCCAAAGAAGCTCAAGAAGGCACAGAGTGTGGCGTGCTTGTCGAATCTAAAATCGAAGTTGCACCGGGTGATGTACTTGAGTGTATTATCACCACAACAAAATAGTTGTATGAAAGAAATCCAACACGGAAATAAAAGAGAGAAAATGGGTGAAGCTATCCGCGCTGCGGCAGCTATGTTTATTGAACGTGAAGCAAATCCAACATCACTCATCACCGTCACACGTGTTGAAGTCGATGATCGATTGAAAAATGCTTCAATTTTTGTTACCGTTATGCCAGAGTCAAAGAAAGAGGAGGCTCTGTCGTTTTTGCGTCGCATACGCAGCGACTTACACCGATCACTTCGTCGCAATGCCAATATTCCCCGGCCACCAACTATCGATATAATCGAAGATGTTGGTGAAAAACACAGACAGAATATTGAACGCATCATTCGAGAAGTTGGTATGTAAACAAATGCTACGGCCACGTAGCCAAGTGGTAAGGCAGTTCTCTGCAAAAGAACTATACGCCGGTTCGATTCCGACCGTGGCCTCATTGCAAACATTGTGTTGTAACTACACAAAAAGTTTGCAGAATGTTTTTTAATGAATGCTGTTTCCGCATTGTATTGCCCGAGTGGCGTAATTGGTAGCCGCGATCGACTTAAGATCGATTGTCGTAAGACGTGTGGGTTCGAGTCCCACCTCGGGCACAGTAATGGACGCATTACGCACCGTAGAGTGATTGCAATTTGCCTGTTTTTCTTTATACTTTCTAAAACGTAAGCGCCCATAGCTCAGTTGGTAGAGCAACTCCCTCTTAAGGAGATGGTCGTAGGTTCGAATCCTACTGGGCGCACCGAACGAGGACAATGGAGAAGCTCGCTCCGACATTGTCGAGAGAGGTGTGTCCAGCACGCAGTACTGGGCGCACCGAACGATGATAGCGAGGAAACAAAAGCCGGGGTGGCGAAATTGGTAGACGCAACTGCCTTAGGAGCAGTCGGGAGTAATCCTGTGGAGGTTCAAGTCCTCTCCCCGGCACAAAAAATGTTCGCGAAACGGTATAGTAAATAGAAATTTTAGCCTTGTTTTGTAAGGTTATTTGCTATTGACTTTTACCTATTTTTCTGCTATAATACAAAAAACTTAAAAACTCAAACAAATGAACTCTATCGACTTTGTGATCATAGCTATCACACTCGCATTGCTCTTCTACGGACGTAGTAAGATCTGGTACGTACTCAAGGTCATACTCGCTTGGGGAATTATTAAACCACTGGCTGACCTCAAGATACTTTGCTTCAACACAAAAGAAAGCCGAGAATCTCGAGTCAACACTGGTGAAGTATTTCATGATATTCCTTTAACCAAGATGGGTTACTGCCAACTGTACCAATACAGTAAAGGTGGTAAATCTAACACGAGAGAGAGGCAGTACTTCAAAAGTATCATACACCCCGACAATCAGAAACTCGTTGCAATCCCCCTCGACGAAAACGATGAGGGGTATGACAAACAAGACGGCGGTCGCCGATGGGTTGCAGAATCTCACAAATGGTATGTTGTCGAAAACCCTGGTTTCAAACTTGAAACCTGGGAAGGACTTTCTGGATGGCAACAATTTTGCCTGAGTGAATTGGGTGTGTATTGGTTTGGTGGCTCATTATTGCAACGCAAGTTGCAAGAAATGAAGCTCGAGATATACAAGCTCGAAACGATTGACGTTGCTCAAGTACAGGATGGTAAAACCATATTTGTACCTGAAGTAAGACTCAAAATAGTTGAGCCTCAGACATCAATTTGGTTGTATTCTCTACAAACGGAATATGCATTTGAAGTTCCATTTGCGGAAGACGTCAATGGTAATGCGGTCAATGTTAAGTTTTCTGTCATGGCATCAAACGTCAATGGCTACATTTCCTGGGTTGAAAATGAACGCTGGGATAAGAATATGAAAACCATAGCCGTAGCCGCTGCAATTGAAGTAATCCTGAAGCATCCATTCTCAAACATTCATATTAAATATAAGGATGACAAGAGCGGCAGTGCGGCACAAAAGAATATCATTGCAGGTGCATTCTCTCTGCACTTACTCGAAGTGTTAAATAACTTTAATGATGGTTTTTTGTACCATTCAGTAAATTTAGCTGATGTTTCCGTAGCTGATCCAGCGCTAGCCAAGCTCAACTTTGAAAAGTATAAATCAGAAGTGAATATACTTATGAGAACAAATGCTGGTATCGCTGAAGCAAAGTATGCTGGCAAAATTGGCGATACTAAGAATCGACTCTTGAAAATCGAAAGTGAAATCATAAGCAAAAACCTTCAAGCCGCCAAGATTGCAACGTTTGGTAAAACATTATCAAACCTAAAAGTCCTGGGTGGTGACTCGGTTGCCACCTTCATCGATCTCAAAGATAACGAGAAGGATGATACGGGTAATGAGAAAGTATCAGTGGATAATGATAAACCGTCCAGCAAAACAGCTGAACCAAAAAACCAAAGGAGGAAAAAATGAGCGAACGTTCAGAATTCGACAAAAAAGCCGAGAGGTACGTCGGTATTGCATTACTTATCCTCATTGCTCTCTACTTGCTTTTGAGGCGAATAGGCAGCAATGCTGATAGTGTATTGTATAAACCAGTAGTTATCGGAGTGAGTAGTATATTGGTTCTCGCTATCGTCGCCGGTGTAGTTATTTTTAGAAAAATACTACGCACGGTTAAATCTGATAAAAAAAATAATCAGACTAACGATGGGAGCAAGGGTGCTCCAGATGAAAAAAAGAAAAAAACATCTGGCGTGACAACCAATGAACAGTTCTGGAAACCCACGACATGGGGAACCTGGACAAAAATTATCGTCGGTAGCGTACTAGGGATTATCGTCTGTGTGTATCTATCGAACCACATTAGTGAAAAGATAGCGGATACAACGATCTACACCAAACCGAGTATAGAAGAAATCACCTTTACTGACATGAACCATATCTACGGCCGAGAAATCGGCGACAATGATTTTGGTATCGAAGTTAAAGGAGGTGATATATGCTGGTACAATGGAAACCAAACTCAAACTGGTATCATCAAGAGTTTGGGGCATGCCAATCTGGCAGGAAACCTAAAATACCTAAACTTCTTCGTCAAGAAATTTGACCCGGGAAGTTCCAAGGTTGTACTAACGCTGACGATTTACAATCAAAAAAAGACAGTTGTGAATTCGAGCAATTCGAAAACACATTTGTAGAGTTCAATTTGTAGTAAGTTCTTTAAACCAAAAGCCCTTCAAGATGGAAGGGCTTTTTTTATTACTGCATCACTAGAATGGATTGCAGCTTTGTGGATTTGGCATTCCCCACGATCCGCATATGAGTCGCATGATACCGCCTGCGGACAACATGATAAACAGACCGATAATGCCCCAAAGTATGTGCCAGCCACCTTTCTTGCGTGCATCACTACTGTCGGCACCTTTGATGAATTCAAAGACGCCATACAGAAAGACGACGAGCGCAATGGCAAAGCCAAGCTTGATGACAGGATTTAGTATAACTACTTCAACTTTGAGGATGAAGTTGCGAAGCGGAGATAGGTCTGCCGCCGCGGAAGCTATACGAGGAAACCAGAGATCGTACATACCAACTAACAACTAGTAAAGCCAGGAGGACAAGGAATTGGAGGCGTTGAACCTGTTCCGATTCCTGTTGTATTGGCTAGGAATGTAACAAGACCCCAAACTGCAACGATTGCAAAAAGACCGATAACACCCCAGAGGATGAGTTTTTGTCCATTTGCTTTTGCTTCTTCATTGTCTGCAATAACGTATTTAACGATACCGTAGATGAAAATCAAAATCGCGATTGCAACAAGCAGATAGGTTCCCTGATTTACAAAACCAAGGGCTCTGTCCAATGTATCACTCAAACCAGTTGTGTTTGGGTTACTTGGGTTAATTTGTGCAAACGCAAGCGTTGGCATTAGAAATGAAACTATAAATGCTGCTAATTTTTTCATAATATTTCGATAAGTCGACCTCAATTTATAAATAATGTAGCGGTATACCGCCGACTTTTCAATTATACCACTATCCAAAGAATGTCTATTGAAATTGAGGTGGAAAAGCTGTTCCAATACCAAGAGTATTTGAGACTAACGCAACCAGTCCCCACACTGCGACCATGACAAATAGACCAATCACACCGTAGATCATAAACCATCTCCCCTCTTCTCTTTTGTCTGAGCCATCTGCGGCAATTACATAATTGAGTACACCATAGGTAAACACAAGTAGCGCTATAGCAAAAAGTAATGGGATGATCGATCTTGAAATAGTGCAGACAACGTAGTCAATTATACCGACAAAATCAATAAAATTTTTTGAACAAGATACTGAGTTTGTTGATGAGATAGTGGTGGTACTCTGTGTATTAAAGCCCTGTACCGATGTATTCGTTCCACTAGTTAACGAGTTTCCACTTAAATCAAATGGGTTACCTCCGGTATTGTTCGGGTCATTCAGGAGGCCAGCTTGTGCAAAAGCAAGAGACGGCAAGGCGAAAGTTGAAATTGCTATCAATGCCAGCATGCTGACAGAAAGCATTTTTTTAAATGGCAGATATAAATTTCTGATTTTTTGCATAGTTGTTTTCATATTACGTAAGACTATTTACTGTACCTTGTATTGCTGTTGCTATAATTTTTGCACCCAAAATAATAGCAGCGCCGATAACGACGGCAAGGAGCATTTGTTTGGCCTCTCCGACACCTTGCGGGTCCCCTCTTGAAGAAACGAATTTATAACCTGTATATATGATCATCACTGCAACAATCGGCGTCATGATGAGCATAACGATATTGAGAAGCGCAACTATCAGGTCAGGTAAATTGTCAAAAGCTGTTACGGGGTTGTCTATATGGAAATCAAACGATGCACCCGTCCACGTTTGAGTCCCAGATGCAGTTTGAGCTGAGGCATTGTGAACCGACACAATCATGACCAGGGCAAAAAAAACTGTCGGCAGCCATGCAAGCAAAGGAGCAAATTTTTTCATATAGATAGTATATCGTAATTCGCGACCGACTTAATGATTCATCACTGGGGAAAACAGTGTTTCGTTATATCCAAACGTTGTCAGAATTATTTTAACAATTACCCAAGCGGCTAGACAAAAGAATAGACCGACAAGAAGTTTTCGGAGCATGCCAAGTGCTTTACCCTTTTTGCCCGCATTACCCTCGCTTGTCATATACAAAAAACCAGCATACATGAGCACAGCTGTCGCTATGGGCAATACCATAAAGTTTAAAATAAATGAAATCAAGCCATTTATCAGAATCATCAATTCTGAAAAACCACATGGACTTTCAGGGGTACCTTCGCAGACAATAAAGGTAGAGGCTAAAGCTAAACCAGGAGATAGGAGTAAAAAAATAATTGAGCTGGTATAAATATATTGAATAATTTTTTTCATAATACAATATTTATTTTAAGTATGCAGACATTTTTCTTTGAGCTGTCGTTATGGCGTTGATGGCATTTGACTTACCGGACTGAGTATCACTTACCATGTCACGCCATACGGTACTTGTAAGTGCTCCGTCTGGATCAATCCAACCTTTTGCCACAAGAACAGATTGGTAAAGTACTGATTGGTATATGTTGGTCGTGTCGGTGGGTAATAAATCACGTCGCATTGGCGCTACGGTTAATCCATTTTTCTGTAAACCGGAAATCAGGGCTTCGTTTTTTGTATTTGAAAGCATGTCGTTCATTGTCTGTGCAGCGGCAGGCAGTTGTGTGGTGCGTTTTGACATTGCTAAACCATAAAGCATACCTGTTGTGGTTTTAAGCCCATTTTTGTCGGCTTGGGGTAAAAATGCCATGTCGAAGTTGAGGTTAGGATTTCCTCGTCGTATGAGTGAAAGCTCGCTACCATAACCGAAATAGTAACCAAGATCTCCTGCTAAAAATTCATCGAAATCATTTGTGAAAAGTTTATTCCAAGAATACACACCTGAACGAGTTGGATTTGCAAATTGCGAATAAAAATCTAGCGCTATTCCAGCGGGATTACCAAGTGATGGTCCATTATGTTGTCCAAAATCAAGAGTCAGCCTACCGTCGGCAGCAATATGTGTAATAGGATCTCCTGCTTGTAGAAAAAGTAAACTTAGTATATCTTTTGCATGGCGTATATTAGTATATTCACCCAAGGCGACAGCGCTTCTCTCAATTAAAAAATCATCTGTGACTATTGAAATTTTTTTAGTAATTTCTAGAAATTCCTTCCATTCAACAGGGGCTGTTGCATATCCGGCACTCGCAAATATGTCTTTATTCCAATAACCCACGAGAGGATCAAAAAAAAGTGGAAATGCGAGAATGCCAGTCGGTGTTAAATATGTTTTTCCAATATCCATATATGTGGAAGTATATGTTGCTAATGGATAGTTTGAATATGGGATTTCATACATCTTGTCTCGCTGACGCCAGTACATGTCTGGTGTGACCATAAAAATATCTGGTGCAGTACCCGAAGCGAATGCATTTACGAGATCAGCTTCATAGGTTGATGTAGATTTTTCAATATAGGTAACAACAATATTTTCGTTTGTTATTCCTGACATGGATAAGTATTGATTCATGATAGATTTATTTATTACTCCCCATATAGTAATTTTTCCAGTTACAGTTGCAGAGCTACCTGATGAACCAATATTTATGTACCCAGCAAACATAGCCACACCGAGCACGGTGAATGCGCCGAAAATAATGAGGAGGATTGTTTGAAAACTAATCTTCATGTGATCTTAAAAAGTATACCATAGTGATGTGCTCCAGCGTTGAAACTTTTTACACGAACGAAGCCGGCAGAACTAAAAAGTGATTCGGCAAGCATTGAACCGATGACTTGGTTCGATGCTGGACCCATGCCTCCAAACGAATCTGCCCAATCTATGAGCAAAAGTTTTGCACCTGGTTTGAGAATGCGTTTTATTTCTTCGATAAAGCCTTTTCGGTCTTCAACTTGAAAAAGGACATTTGAGGCTATGGCACAATCTACTGAATGGTCACGGATTTTCGTACCACCTCGTTTTTCGATATTTCCCCAGATATAATCGATATTGGTGAGACCTTCTTTGGTGGCAGCGTCTTCAACGCGTTTGAGTAGTTCGCGTTGGACTTCTATACAGTACACTCGTCCTTCGCCACCTTTCAATATCCTAGCAGCGGCCAAAGAATAAAAACCTGTGCCAGCACCCAAGTCAGCAACAATCAAGTTTCTGGTGAGTTCGAGTTGTTCAATATTTTTAGCTGGATCGGAAAACATAGTACTAGTTACTCTATTGTATCAGAATATGCAAAAAACTTTTCCACTTCGTTGTATTTAAAAAGAAAAAGCATACCAAGGTATGCTTTTTCTTTTTTACATAACTGCGAGAGAAGCAATTTGGTCGCCAGGGCGAAGCTTCATAATAGAGACACCTTGTGTTTGTCGGCCGAGAGACGGCACAGACTCGAGAGAGATACGAATGATCTGACCTTTTTTCGAAACAGCAATCAACTCCCCTTCGTCGCGCACAAGTCGTCCGATGATAACGAGTCCAGTTTTAGCTGTAACTTTTGCAGTTTTAATACCAGATCCACCCCGCTTCTGTGTTTTATATTCTTTGATTTTGGTTTTCTTACCGAGGCCATGCTCTGTCATCGTCAAAAAAGCAGCTGTGCTTTCTTTGGCTTCGTCTTTTCTGATAACACCGACGCCGATTACCTTGTCACTTTTGCCAACCTTGATAGCGCGAACACCTCCGGCCGTGCGACCCATTTCGCGAACATCGGATTCTTTGAAGCGGATAGATTGGCCGTCCGAGGTGCCGAGTATGACTTCATCACCTTTTTCAACGAGGACGGCTGATTTCAGAGCATCGCCTTTGTCGAGACGGATGGCGATAATGCCACTTCGGCGAACATCTTTAAAACTTGCTGCAGACATTTTCTTGGCTGTGCCGTTTTCAGTCATGAGCATAAGTGACAATGTTTTTTCTTTATCACCTTTTGGAATTGGTAAAATTGATTGCACCGACTCACCGTCTGTTAGCGACAAGAAATTCATAATCGACTTACCTTTCGTGGCGCGCTTGCCTTCTGGTATGTCGTACATTTTAATCTGGTAGGCCTTGCCGGTATTTGTAAAGAAAAGTAATTCGTTATGTGTATTGGCCGAAAGTAGCATCGTTACAAAATCTTCTTCTTTGGTTTCAATATCAATAACGCCAACTCCGCCTCGTTTTTGGGCGCGGTATTCGCTCGGATCGGTACGTTTGATATAGCCGCCTGCGGTGTATACAAGCAAACTTTCTTTTTCAGGGATTAGATCCTCTTCGTTAATAGCTTTGACACCGCCCTTGATAATGCGAGTGCGACGATCGTCAGCATATTTTTCTCGGATTTCTTTGAGTTCAGTGGAAATAACGCCAAATATTTTCTTTTCGCTCTTGAGTAATGCCTCAAGGTCTGCAATGAGATCTTGTTTTTCTTTGAGTTCGAGTTCAACAGACTTGCGTTCTAGTCCAGCAAGTTTTTGAAGACGCATTTCTAAAATCGCATCAGCTTGCAAGTCGCTAAACTTAAAAGCTTTAATCAAATTGATTTTCGCGAGAGCAGCATCCTTGGATTCACGAATGGTTGTTATAACTTTATCAATATGGTCGAGAGCTTTTTTGAGACCAAGCAAAATATGCTCGCGGTCTTTGGCTTTTTGAAGATCGTGGGCAGTTCGACGACGCACAACAACGACACGGTGGTCGATAAATTCCTCCAATATCGACTTGAGAGAAAGTGTTTGTGGTACACCATTCACAAGAGCAACCATGTTGAAATTGAAATTGAGCTCAAGCTGTGTGTGTTTGTAAATATAGTTGAGTACTTTTTGAGGATGAACGCCGGATTTTAGATCAATAACAACTCGAATATCCTTGGTAGACTCGTCACGTAAACCTTTGATACCTTCCAGCTTCTTTTCCTGAACAAGTTCGGCGATGGATGCGATGAGATCGGATTTATTGACTCGATATGGTATCGACGTGATAACTATTTGAAATGTACCACTTTTGTGTTCGACGATTTCAGCCTCACCCCGAGTGACAATACCACCTCGGCCAGTTGAATACGCATGCACGAGGTCAGTTTGGCCGTACACAATACCTCCGGTGGGAAAATCTGGACCTTTGACATGGTGCATCAATTCTTCTGTTGTGGCATCGCCATTCTCTATAAGATGGAGCGTTGCATCGAGTACTTCGCCGATATTGTGTGGAGGAATATTTGTCGCCATACCAACGGCAATGCCGAGAATACCGTTTAGAAGTAAGTTGGGAACAGCTGTAGGCAAAACAGTAGGCTCTTTGCGAGTAGCATCGTAGTTACCTTTCCAGTCAACTGTGTCTTTCTCCAAGTCGCGGAGTAATTCTCCAGAAAGTTTTGACATTTTGGCCTCGGTATAACGCATAGCAGCGGCATTGTCACCGTCGATCGAACCAAAGTTACCTTGACCGATGACGAGTGGGTATCGCAAAGAAAAAGGCTGCGCCATGTTTACCATTGAGTCGTATACGGCGACATCACCGTGAGGGTGATATTTACCAAGCACGTCACCCACAACGAGTGCAGATTTTCGGAATTTGGCAGAAGATGTCAGCCCGAGTTCACTCATGGAATACAAAATACGGCGATGCACCGGCTTAAGACCGTCTCGAACATCGGGCAAAGCGCGATCGGTAATAACCGACATCGCATAGTCGATGAACGAATCTTTCATTTCTTTAACTATCGAAACTGAGACGACACCTTCGTGTTTTATTTCATTGCTTTCTGTTTCTTTTTTCATATTTCGGAATTACTGATTAGTCTGATTGCCCAATTCAACGACACCATTTGAATCAACTTTTACTGTAGTCAGCACTTTCGATGGATCGATAGTTGATAACTCGGCTTTTGATCTTTCCAGTGCACTACCGACACTTGCTCCGAGAAGTGAAAACGGCGATAACGATTTCTTGAAAGAGGTTTTTGTCTCTGGTGATCCATATTCTACCGAAATAGAAATGAGCCAGAACCCCGCAACTAAAGCCGTGAACACGAAAGCAGAAAAAACTGCTATGTATTCTCTGATGTGGGGTGATTTTTGTTTGAGGGAATCAACAAATTTTTTCATAATCGATATGCCTATTTTGACTGTGGCGAAACTAGCATAATTGTACCATCTTTTCCCTCTAAATCCTTGCGTTTGAGAGTTAATTTATCCATAACTTCTGGTTGTTCCGCACCTGCCTCTTTCAAAAACTGCTTGAGAATGTCGTCTTCGTAATCTACAGGAACGATAATCATCGGTTCGAGCATCATAGCAAATTTGTATGCATCTTTGACCGTAGCTGCTCCAGAAAGCGGTAAGAAAAGTATGTCTGGGTGCATTAAAAGTTCTTTGGTGTCATTTGGGATTTGCATAGTATCGGCAGTGCCAACAACAGCGATAGTCATATTTTCCAATGTTAGTGAAAATGCATTTTCTCTGATGCCATGAACCTCAGACAAAAAACCGCCTGATATAAAAACACCCTTGGCTTCGTAGCTACCAGGACCGTCAATAACAAAAGGCGCTCGATCGCCGTATGAAAGTGTAGATGCGCCACCGGTTACTGGATCACTGGAAGTTGAGATGGCGATGTCCGCACCAAATGTAGAAACTTTTTTTGAGAAAGGGCTGTCCTTGGCAGGAGGATTGATACCCACAACAGTATCGCCATACTGGAGTTTGAGAAAGCGCTTACCGAAATATGTAATAATCATGTGCTAAGTATAGCATTTTTTATACGTAAATCCAAGCGAAAATAGTGCAAAAAAGTCTGATAAAACCCTTAAAAAATATGGTATATTCTACTATATGGCCAAGGTTGACTCAGCCTCTCAGACATTGCAAAAAATACATGCCAAATGGATGGCAAAATGCACATGTAAATTACGAAAAACCGCGACCCGCGCAGTTCCCGGTAGTGGTAGTTCGGCAGCAGATATTGTATTTATCGGTGAAGCTCCAGGGAAAAAAGAAGACCTGACCGGGCTACCTTTTGTTGGAGCAGCTGGCAAATTTCTCGATGAAATGCTTGCTACCGTAAAACTAGATCGGAAAGATGTGTATATAACGAGTATCGTAAAATATAGACCGCCCAACAACCGGGATCCGTTTCCCGAAGAGATACGTTCATGTGCTGGCTGGCTTCGAGACGAGCTTACTTTCATACAACCGAAACTGATCGTTTTTCTGGGGAGACATGCCATGCATCAATTTTTCCCCGATTTAAAAATTTCGGAGGTACATGGCACGCATATAGAACAAAAAATTCCCAATTTCCCTACTGAACATTTTTTTGCACTCTACCACCCAGCAGCCGCTCTTTACAATGGCAGTATGCGTGAATTATTATTTTCAGATTTCAAAAAAATACCTTCTATACTCAGAAAATTGAAGTAGGTATGTGAAAATATAAACTTACTCAATTATAATTTTTTCCGCGTATAAAGAGTTCTATTGTTTTTCGTACTGGAAGAATTCGCGCAAAGTAGAGAAAATCCACAGTCTGTCGCATAAAGTATGCAAACTGGCCAAAAAAATGTTTTGTACCGAGAGACATGATGGCCCAATTTCGCCCGATCGGAATAATGTAATTTATTGGTTTTGGGGTATATGTTTTGCGAACTCGTCCACGAATACGTCGGTTGATATCTTTTGCTACAAAATCGCCATCGTATATTGCTGTTTGGGCTAATCCAGAAAATGCCGTGCCAGCCGCATCACCTATTACATATACTGAATCTGAACTTCCAGTAGAATCAATCGTTGAACCTGCGACTTCTAAATGTGGGCCCACCACTACCCGTTTTCGTTCAGTAAAAGTCAGGCCAGGAATAGTGTTGTACAAACTGTTTATCTGCGTTCCTGCTGTCCAAATGACAGTTTTAGTCTTGAGTTGCATGTCGCCAATGAGAATTTTCTCAACATCCTCAGCCATAACCTCACGATTGAGAAATACATTTACACCAAGCAAGCGTAATCGAGTGAGTGCCGCATCGGACGCAACGGGGTGGGTTGTGCTGAGTAAGCGTGATCCTCGGTCTACAATATCAATCGTAATAAAAGAACGATCAACACAATACTGTTGAGCTAATGTATCCATATAGAATGATAAATCTCCTGCTAGCTCAACACCAGAAGAACCACCGCCAACAATGACAATTTGGAAATTGGCAACGAGAGCATGTTGTTCTTCACCGCGGATTTTTTCTGTACTTTCGCAATTCTTTTTTCTATTTTCAAAAAGCATACGGATATGCTTTTTCAATTCCATTGCTTCAGCAATAGATTTGAAACCAAAAGAGTGTTCGGGTAAGCCTGGTAAATTGAAATATGAGGTCTGACTACCCAATGCCAAAATAATATAGTCGGCTGTATAGGTTTCACCTTTGTCTCCCACAACCATTTTTGTTTCAATATCCACAGAGACAATACGGTCAATGACAACATCGACGCTTTTTGGCAAAACATCAGCCAGTGGGACACAAACGTCAATCGGGACTGCACCAGTCACAATACGGTAAAAACCCGGATAGTATTCAAAATACGACTTATTTGAGATGAGGGTGATATTTACGTAGGCAATATCCGCCAAAGATCGGGCAGCAGTGCAACCAGCAAAACCTCCGCCGACTATGAGGACGTGAGGCTTTTGATGCTGAGTCGATTTTGGTCGAGAAGTCGTTTTGACCCTTTTCTGTAGGGTTTTTGAGAGAGACATAGCATTAGTGTAACATTCACAAGGCTTTTTGGCCTGTGTATTGTATACTTCGACTGATGGATCCGGTGTCAGATTTCCACAGCCGGAACGTCTCCTTTATGAGCCCCGCCAACCAGAAAAACACTGCTTTTATACAGGCTTACGATGATTTTAACGATGATATTTTCAGGTTTATTTTCCTGAAGACGCGTAATCGTGAAGTAGCCTTGGACCTAACCCAAGAAACCTTTACAAAGGTCTGGGAGTATGTTGAAGCAGGAAATCAAGTCGGGCACATGCGCGGCTTTCTATATCAAATTGCTCGAAATCTGGTCATAGACCATTATCGAAAAAAGAGCACATCATCGCTCGAGGCATTATCCGAATCAGGATTTGATCCTGCTCACGACACGAAAGAATCGGCCGATGATTTTGAAGTAGCCGAAGCCATGGAGATCATAGATACGCTTGATCCTAAATACCGCGAACCTATTCTCCTTCGATACATCGACGAGATGACCATACAGGAGATCGCAGTGATGCTCGGTGAAGCAGAAAATACCATTTCAGTTCGCATACACCGGGGTTTAGAAAAAATACGCATACTCATTTCAGAAAAATACGAAAACGGTATATGAAAATAAAAAACATTTTCAATCAAATAAAGAAAATCCAAATGACCGAGCAGGAAAAATCCGGCATGCGTATTTATCTTGCCAAAATTTCAGGTACCAACCTTTCAAAACTCACCGCTCAACCTTCTCTACACCAATATCGCACTGGTCGTCCAAGCCCTTTTCATACATGGAGCTTTGCAAGCAATTTTAAAACCGTAGGTCTTGCAGTACTCTCACTTCTTGTTGCTTCAACGGGTGTGACGTTTGCTGCAGAAAAAACACTGCCTGGCGATTTACTATATTCTGTTAAAGTTAATGTCACAGAGGAAGTCCGTGGTGCACTCATTTCTACAAATAAGGGCAAGATGGTGTGGGAAAAAGAACGCGTTGTTCGTCGCGTTGAGGAAACTGAAACTTTACTCAAAACCAACAAATTCACACCTGCCCGTCAAGCAGAAGCAGAGACTGCACTTAAAACGCAAATGGAGACTTTTGCTACTGCGGCCGCAAAAACAAGTGTCGCAGATCCAAATGCAGTTATCGCAGCCACGGCCGAACTGGAACCTGCTCTCAAGGTACACCAAGAAGTCATTGCGACTATCGCTTCGAACGTAGACACCAAAGGTGACGCAGGAACAATACTTTCTACTGTCGCTCTCGGTATCACTGCCGCTAACGAACAAGAGTCAGTTGCTATCGATGTAGCTGCCGACAAAAACCCGGACACTATTGCTGCTCTTGCTGACGAAAAAATCTCTGGCGCTGCATTTGCAATCGATGACAGCATTTCTGCTGGCGATAGTGTTTCAACAACAGAATCACAAGAGACAGACACCGACTCAGCATCTGCAGTTGTTACATCAGATGAAAAAAATCTCACAGACACCGAATCAATCATTACCTTAAATACAAAAACAGATACGAAACCTGAACCCGAATCAAAGCCAAGTTCAAAAGAACTTATACCTGATACTTCTATTAAATCATCGGATGATATAAAAAAAACAATCACGACAAATGAGGTAGTGGTTGATACAGCGACCGGTTCGCCAATTTCGCTCTTGTCTGCTATAGAAACATCGGTTCCTGCACCTATCGATCCAAAAGTATTACTGTCCAACGCAAAAGCTAAACTACTTCAAGCTAAAGCCCTTCGTGATAAAGGCGACTTTAAAGCTGCTCTTGTTGTGGCACAAGATGCCTACAAAGATATGGTAGCGATAAAAGTGCAAGCCAAAATTATCAAAAAAGACGCTACTCCATCGAAAACTACTCCATCGAGAGGTGAGGTCAAAGGGGTCAAAACTGAAAGTAAATCTGACGATAAAATAGTAAAACCAGTACCCACGATCGAAACTCCCGCTGCTCCTGAAACCGTAGCTACTGGTACAAGTACGGCACCGATATTAAAAAAGACTTTGGAAAATCAATAAAAAAACAGAGCATAGCTCTGTTTTTTTGTACCATACATGCAACGTATTATTCCGAAAGATTTTTTTCTTTTGTATTTGAAACAAAGAGCATGGTAACTACAATAGCGAGCACCACAACACCAGTGAGGAGAACTAGGGCTTTGATTTTCAGTGAACTTTTTTTTTCTGAGGCACTGTTTTCTGAGAGCGTCTCATGTGTGGGTTGGATATACGTCACTTCAACTGCAGACGCGATATCTGGATCTATGTTTTGTATTGGATCAATAAACGTAGATGTTGGTGGAATAGTAGAGGCTATAGTTGAATATTCGGCGTCATTTTTTCCTTGTTGTACTATTTCCACGACTGCCACTTCGGGAGATTTGGTGGTTTGAGGAACGAGGTTGTTGTTGGGATAGAGTAATCGATACTCTTCCATGAGCGGGATGTGCATTTTTTGCTTGTCGATAATAAGCAGGGCTCCCGCCAAAATAATAGTTCCTGTGGGCATAACGTACACTTGCGACCGAGTGTCATCGGCAATTTGCCAACCCGAAATATCTAGTTCGCTAGTGTTATCATTTTTAATAGCTACAGCCATGCCATCATCTCTAAAAGAAATATTTGGTACGTGCACAAAAACAGTGTATCGATCGACGAGATATGGCACGTTGTCATAAAAGTGCTCGAAATACGCCGCCTGAACCACATAGTGGCCGGGGTATGAGTAGGTATGTGGTATATCACCTGTATTCTGACTTTGATAACTTTCTCCGTCTCCAAAATTCCAATATACCTGGCCGTGGTCTACATCTTTACCGTCTTCATTTGTTACTTTGATTTTATAAATAACCGTATTGTCATATACCAGGAGCATGTCGGCAGTGCTTATATGTATCGCGGGTTTATACTTCTTTGTTGTTGTTTCGGCTGTATCAACAATTTCACTATCTGTATTCCCTATTTCCTCTGTCGTAGGTGTCATCGAGCCCGGGCTTGCTATTGTGGCTTTCCAACCCAAGTCGGTGCGATTTAATGATTTTTCATCTCCATTTGCACCTGCATCTATCGAATACGTAGCTTCATCTATACTTGCGCCAGTTGCATCTTTCAATGCCAATGTTTCTCCTGTGTTAGACAATGAAAAAACCGAGTCAAATATTGTACCGGCATATTCGGGATAGTCGAGTTGAAATTGTTCAGCATTATCTGCAACAACAGCAAATCCATTTGCGGCAAGTATTGCAGTACCTTGAACTAGCACCAAAGTATGGTTTGAGTTATTTTCTAGAAACTTCCAACCAGTTAGATCGACACTGGCTGTTGTTTTATTTTCTATTTCAATCCATTCGTGGTTGGTATCTCCTTCGGGTGGATCGTACATGATTTCGTTTATGCGGACTGCCGCCCCAACAACTGTTGGCACAAGCAGTACACAAAATGCTGTGACTATAGAAAGTGTGTATATTTTTTTCATCGGATATGCCGTTAGTGGCTCCCTGATTATTACACTAACTACTTAAAATACTCCTCAAGACATCTTCAGGAACTTCTTTCGGACTTTCAGTCGTTTGTTTTGACTCCGTCTTTGTTTCGATATTTGCGCTCGATGGCATCGGTGCATTTGATTTCAATTTTGATATCGGAATTTCTGAAGGTTGTGCGGGTTTGGAATTTTGAGCAGGTACCACTTTTTGCAACAATGCACGCAAATCGGCTATTTTCTGTGCGTCTGGCGTACGGCTTTTTTTGAGAGAATTAAGGGAAATCGTTTCCGGGTGGTGTGGGAAGGCTGGAATCGCAGTATCACTTGGTTTTGTCGTTTCTACTGTCGCTGTCATGCTCGGCACATCTATTTTAGGACGCTCGGGTTCGATAGCAAGCTTATTGAGTAAAC
>CALRFB010000005.1 GCA_943356455.1 Candidatus Nomurabacteria bacterium
CATTTGCGCTCTACCGCTCTGCGGTTGTTGTGTCACCAATGCTCACGTATTTTTCAAAAGTATATTTTATTATATTTTTTGGTGTAGGACTAGCGTTTGAAGTTGGTATTATTATGCTCGCATCGTATGTCGCAAAAATCAAACAGCGTTCTTGGCATAAAGCCTTTTTGGTTGCTTCGGTAATTAACTTTATAAATGGTGTTTTTTCTCTTGGTTCAGGACCGCTCATACAAAACCACAGAACTCTTGCCGGTATACTGACAGTGCTCTCGGCGATATGCATGTTCCTCACACTGAAA
The DNA here is from genome assembly GCA_943356455.1 of Candidatus Nomurabacteria bacterium. Lineage (GTDB taxonomy): Bacteria > Patescibacteriota > Minisyncoccia > Phycocordibacterales > UBA9973 > JAGOSA01. The sequence continues at coordinate 300 of CALRFB010000005.1, forward strand.
CGTATATACTTATTGACCAATAAACAGCTATTTCGTTTTGTCCTTATTGCCTTGGTAATTATGGGTATTTTGGCATTTGTGGCAGGTTTTATAGCTACACTTTATATCAAATAGGGGTGCTTGACATTGTATCTAGTTTGTGATACAATATTGATATATGAATAAGAAGACAAACAACCTCAAAAACATTTTCTCTCTCGGCATTTTGCTCATGGCTTTGGCGGTTATCGTCATGCCTTCTAACAATGCGAAAGCAGATTACTACACTAGTTTTACTGGTGGTACACCAAATCCAAACTATGTAAGCGGTTACGGCGGTAGCGTTTGGAATTCAAACGGTTACAGCAATACCAACACATATTCTTCAGGAAATGGTTCCAACAGTGGCTACAATGGTTCTTGTCAGAACTGCGGTGCAAATGGAAATGGTAACAATGGCAATAACAACGGTACCTCTAACGTTGATGTAAAACCATACGTTACAACTGAGCCCGCAATCGACATTACAAATACTAGTGCACTCATACAAGGTTCGACACATATCGATACAGGTTCTGCAACAGTTTGGTTTGAATGGGGAACACACGTCGACCGTCTCGACCATACAACTCGTACAAACTACATCTCACCATCTAGTACTGGCACATCTGAAGTGATCACTACACTTACTGTAGGTACCAAGTACTATTTTCGTATCGCCGCTCACAATGCTACAGGTACGACCTACGGTATCGTGCGCAGTTTTACAACTAAGGGCGGAGTTGCTGCATCTACCTCTACAAGAAATGGTACGATAGCCACAGCTTCTGCATCTACTGTATACACTGACCCAACAGTAAAAGGTTCACTTTCAGCAGCGGCTGCAAACTCTGGTAGTTCAAATGGATTCGTTCCATCGTCTATCCTCGGCTGGTTGCTCGTTATTGTTCTCGTATTCTTGATTGTTGTTATCGTTCGTGCAATCCAGCGCGAAGCCGAAGAACGCAAGAAGCGTGAAGAAGAAATGAAAAAGAAACTCGCTACTGCCTAATACGTTTCGTAGAGCATAGTGCAACAAAAAACCCGACTACTAGTCGGGTTTTTTGTTTTGATGTAGTATCTAGAGGTTGACCGCCCTTAGCTCAGTTGGTTAGAGCACAGAGCTTATACCTCTGGGGTCCATGGTTCGAATCCATGAGGGCGGACTAGTATTGCCGGCTTCTGCCGGGCTTCTTGTGTCAAAAAGTAGCTAGTATACAATAGTGTAATGAAAAATTTCTTTAGTGAATTTAAAGCATTTGCCATGAAAGGCAATGTTATGGATTTGGCAATTGGTGTCATTATTGGGGGAGCTTTTGGTAAGATAGTAACTTCACTCGTCGATAATATCATTATGCCACTCGCCGGTGCACTTATTGGTGGTAAGAATTTCGATAGCTACTCGGCGAGTATCGGTGGTGCAACTTTGAAATATGGAATGTTTTTAAGTGCAACAATCGACTTTGTCATAATCGCTTTCGTGCTTTTTGTTATCATTCGAACCCTCAACAAGGCAGTTAAAAAGAAAAATGATGAGACGGTGCAAGTTGAAAATAATGAGACGGTTAAGATTCTTGGGGAGATACGAGATATCCTCGCTCAAAATCGTTCCCAATCTATATAAATGATATACTAATACGGTCCATGTCACGATTTATACGAAAATCAGCAATCCCAATATACCTGATGCTTTTTCTGTCCTGTTACCCCCTTAGCATTAAGGCAACAACATTACTAACCGATACTTTTACGGGAACAACGATCAATACCAGTCTATGGACTATTCAAGATACGTCAGGAACAAATGTAACTCAAAACGATAGATTAACTGTTGTTGGATCAAATACCTGGAACGCAAACGGCCTCGTTAGCGTCAATACATATAACAGAGCACTCAATGATTTGGCTATTGAGGCTGACATGACGGTTGAGAACTGCGCTGCTACAAACGCCGGCATCATGTACGGACCATTCTCTGGTTCTCTAGCAAATGGGACGATTATTTTCAATAAACTTTCATCGGGTTTTAAACTCTGGTCATACGCAACCGCAATCGATGTCGCATATACATGCGTCAATAATGCACCTATCCATGTCCGTATGGTTTTGAAAGCTGTAGGTGGTGTGGATGTGTATCTCGACAATGCTGTCACACCCAATGCAAGTTTGACAGCAGTGCAAGCACCGAATACGTTTACCAACTACCCATTTAGCCTTCAACAGTATTCAACAATTTGGAAAATGTATTATGACAATGTTCAAATATCTGTTGCTGATGCGACTGCACCAGAAGCCCCGACAAGTTTGGCTACCACTGCATCAAGTGCGCAAGTTGCTCTAACCTGGAGTGCACCAGCAAATGGTGGTTCTGCTATTACCGACTACCAAATCGAGTACAAACTTTCAGTAGATTCCGGCTGGACGGTTTTTAGTGATGGCACATCGACGAGTGCGTCCGCAACTGTTACTGGTTTAACAAATGGACAAAGTTATGATTTTAGAGTTTCCGCGATAAATGCTATTGGCACAGGAACTGCTTCAGGTACAGCAACCGCTACTCCACAAGCTGGAGTCGCAGGTATTCCCACAAATGTATACGGAACTCCTGCCTCAAAACAAATAACTGTTACCTGGAACGCGCCTGCTAGTAATGGCGGGTCCGCAATCACAGACTACGAAATAGATTATGGTATTGGATCTGGAAGCTGGACTCAGTTTGCGGACGGAGTTTCAACGAGCACATCAGCCGTGATTACTGGATTAGTTAGTGGCACTACATATAAAATTAGAATACTAGCAATAAACGCTATCGGTACAGGAGCTGAATCTTCAACAACCTACGTTACTGCAGGTAGGCTCGGACTCGTTGATGATTTTACCGGCACCACAATCAATACGTCTAAGTGGACGGAATCTGATTCGGCTAGCGGTGGCAGCGGTGGTTCTGCTGGAAATGTGCAACAAAACGGAACTCTGACAGTGGGTGGTGGAAATGGATGGGGAACTAACGGAGTAACATCTGTCGATACGTTCGACCGTACAACTGGAAATGTGTCCGTTCAAGTAACCATGAGTGGAAGTCATTGTGTCGGTGGAAGTTTATTTGAATTTGGATATGGAAATATGAATTTTCCTGTAGGTGGTGCAAGTTATATTATTACCAACAATAGTGGAACATGGGTTTTGTTTTATTATTTAAACGGTATTCCGCAGGAACAAACTTTTATCTCAGGTATCAGTTGTACTATAAATGTGCCGATGGTTATGAAGCTGGATGTTTTAAAAACAGGTGGTGCAAAATTATACATAAATGGATCTAACACAGAAAGCGCAACTTTACTCAGCGGTACATTTACCAATGCGCCTATTTGGATGCAAACATACACAACAACAACTACAACAACTTTTGAAAATCTATACGTCACGATTCCTGTAGTTGTTCCAGATGCCCCAACTGCCATGCTAGCAACAGCGGGAGATGGTCAGGTTGATCTCTCGTGGACGGGCTCGGCTACTAACGGTACAACAATCACTGATTATCAAATCGAATACCGAACTGGTTCAAATTCGTATGCTGTTTTTAGTGATGGTGTTTCTACGGCAACTACCGCTACCGTCACGGGTCTTACAAACGGAGTACAATATTCATTTAAAGTTTCAGCACTTGTGGACGATGGTGTGAGTTTGGCATCGAGTCCGGTTTTGGCAACTCCTATTTCTGCGTCCGCCGCCGCACCAACCGCTTCAAGTGTGATCGCCTCAGGCTATGCTGCTGTCGGTGACACACTTACGGGTTTATATACATATAACGACGTAAATGGAGACGAAGAAAATACTTCGACGTACCGTTGGTTGCGCTCTACTTCTGCTGGGGGTGTGTATGCTGAAATCGTTGGAGCAACAAACGATTACTATACACTCACAGGAGATGATTTGAACTACTATATAAAATTTGAAGTTACCCCTGTCGCTCTTGCCTTGCCAACAACAGGTACTCCTGTGCAAAGTTCGGCAACCGCAATCGTGATGACACAACGAAGCTACATCAATCATATTCTTTCGACTGGGCAAAGTTTGTCTGTTGGCTACAATGGAAGCCCGGCACTTTCTACAACTCAGCCGTATGCCAACAAGATGCTCAGTGGTGCTTCACTTGTGGCGTTGGTTGAAAGTGGTGTTGAAACTATTAGCAGTGCCATGGCGAATACTATTACCTCATTGGTTTCCGCAAATGCTTTTCAAGTTGCTGTAACAATGCATGGTGTTGGCGGTACTCCGTACGCCGGGCTCATGCAAGGTACAACACCTTACAACAACGGCATAGCTCAAGTGACTTCGGTTTTTAACGCAGCGGCAACAGACCTGAGTAAGGTTAGTCGCGTTGTCGGCGTTACCGTTATCCATGGTGAGTCAGATACTATTGCTGGTAATGGTGGAAACTATGAAGGTTATTTGGTTGATTGGCAAAATGATTATCAAACTGACGCCTCAGCCATCACAGGACAAAGCGGGATTATTCCAATGTTCACCGACCAGATCAGTTCATTTACTGGTTACAACCAAACGACATCTGAGGTTCCGATGGCACAACTTGCAGCCGCAGAACATAATCCGGGAAAAATTATTCTCGTTACTCCAAAATATTTTTTCACGTATTCAGATATTGCACACCTAACGAACGCCGGGTATCGATGGCTTGGTGAATATTATGGAAAAGTTATGAAACAAGTTATCGTTGACCATCAACCATGGACACCGCTTAGCCCTCGCCAGATTGTCCGCAATGGCAATGTTATTTATGCTCGCTTCAATGTGCCTGTTGCGCCAATCACACTCGACACAGTGCGCGTGTCCCAAGCCACCAATTACGGTTTTGCCTACGCAGACGATAGTTCTTCAGCTTCGATAAGTAGTGTGACTCTTGAAGATTCTCAAACAGTTAAAATCACACTCAACGGCACGCCGACTGGTACAAATCAAAAATTGCGTTATGCATACACGGGTACATCGGGAGCAACTCCGGGTGCCCAATCAAGTGGAGCGGCACGAGGAAATTTGCGTGATAGTGATCCAGCAGTCTCCGCAAGCGGTAATACTCTATACAATTGGAGTGTTCAGTTCAATAAAGATGTTTCTGTAGACACTACTGCTCCAGTACTTTCGAGCGTTACCGCAACACCAACAACTACTACTGCCGTTATCGGATGGAATACCAACGAACCAAGCTCGTCGATTATTGATTATGGACTTACAAATACATACGGACATGCCACCACTGAAACCAATTCACCAAATCGTATTCAGGTACACAGTGAAACTATTGGCAGTTTGTTGCCATGCGTTACGTATCACTACCGTGTTCGTGGTAAAGACTTGGCACAAAATCAGGGTCAAAGTTCTGACACTACGTTTACAACGGGTGGTTGTCCTGGCTTGGCAAGTATAGTTAGTCAATCTGCCGGAAGTATCACCGCCGTCTCCGGTGGTTCCGCAAGTTTGAGTGTAGCAGGCGGTTCAATCACACTCACTATTCCTGCTGGCACAACAGTGTCCGACGCCGAATATCAAATCAAACAGTTAAATTCAGTCGATGCTCTTGTCGATGCAGGTGCTCCAACAGGATATAGTTTGGCTGGCGCACACACATACGACATACAATCATTGTCTGATGTGGACACGGACATTACCGCGTTTTCTCATCCAATAACTGTAACCCTGGCATATGCAGATTCAGACGTGACTAGTTTAGATGAATCATCCCTCAGGATGTACCATTATCATGGTGGATCATGGCAATCACTTTCAAGTTGTAGTATAGACTCTGGAGCAAATCAAATCTCATGTACAACAGATTCGTTTTCATTGTTTGCACTTGTAGGTACACCAGCATCGGTAGGTGGCGGAGGCGGTTCTATCGGCGGAAACACAGCTGGTTCGCTTTCTACATACGGGTGTAAAGATGCTACGGCAACTAATTATTTTCCCTCATCGATCAACCATGATCCAACGATGTGCATCTATGTACCAACAGGCGATGGTTTACTTGGTCAAAATAATAATAAATATACTTTCACAAGAAATCTGCGGAGCGGAATGTTTGGTGAAGATGTAAAAGAGTTACAGAAGTATCTAAATAGTAAAGGTTTCATTCTGGCACATAAAGGTCCCGGTTCACCCGGTAGTGAAACAACAAAGTTCGGAGCTCTAACTCGAAAATTTCTTAGTACATTTCAAGCACAAAATGGTATTAAACCATCTGTGGGATTTTTCGGCCCTATTACACGAGGTTTTATAAAATCTTCTGAATAGTTTATTCAAAGTGTAATTCTTTACCACGTTTTTCCATGACTGAAACTAGATCAGGGTAGATAATGAGTGTTCCTGACTCTACAAGTTCTTTGGCTTCTGTTCTTGCAGCTTCTACCATTTTCGGATTTTTAATTGCTTCCATAGCGAGGTCAGACATACCCCATTGTTTACCGATAGCAAGTTCTCCGGCACCTCGGAGCTTCAGGTCAAGTTCAGAAAGTTCGAAACCATTTTTGGCAGTTTTTAGTGCCTCGAGACGCTCGGCTGTTCGTTCGTTGCCGATGGTTTTGCCAGCGATTGCTGTTGTTTGCCCAGATTTTTTTCTGCTATCACCAGTAAATAAGTAGCAGTATGGTTGATGATTACTTCGTAAGACACGACCGCGTAACTGGTGTAATTGAGCGAGACCAAAACGCTCGGCACCTTCGATAATAATATTTGTCGCATTTGGTATGTTAACTCCGACTTCAACAACAGATGTCGCACATAAAATATCGATTTTCTTATCTTTAAAATCTTGCATAACTGATTCTTTTTTTTCTTTATTCATTTTTGAATGCATGATACCGATTCGATAACGGGGAAAGACTTCACGCTTGAGACGGGCAGCTTCCGCCACGACAGACTTGGCTTGCATGGCAAGCTCTTTGGTTGGATCAGGTTCGTCTATACGAGGACAGATAACATAGACTTGTCGACCAGATTCCAGTTCAGTACGAATTTTTTCATAGGTAGCTAGACGTTTTGTTGGTGGCACTATGTCGGTGATCACCGGCAACCTTCCAGCTGGCATTTCAGAAAGCACCGTTAGATCGAGATCGCCATAAATCGTGAGTGCAAGTGTACGAGGTATTGGTGTTGCAGTCATAGAGAGTAGGTGAGGGATTGGCTGCTTGTTTGCAGTCGTTTCAGTTGAATTTTTATTTGCCTGGCCTCTCATTCTTAATCCACCGGCTGAAATTGCTCCAGCAGAAGTTGCTTTTTTAAATGCCGGATTTTTAATTGTATCAATTTTTATTTTGCCTTCATGTGGGTATGCTACGAGAGTAAGCGCAAAATTGCCATATTTCAGATTGCGTTCAATCTTTTGCTTATCCGACAACGTAAAAAACCCTTGGTCACGAAATATAATACCGATTGCGCCTTCTACAATACAATCTACAGTACGTGATGATTGTCCTTTACGCATACTTCCGACAGCTATATTTTTTTCAAATGGAATTTTTTCTTTTTCAAGTATGGTGTTAAAGGATTCCTTAATTTGTGAAATTCGGTTTTCGGCGTTGCCGGCTTTATTTGCACTTTCAATAATGAATCGAGAAAGACGATAGCTCAGATCCTTGTAATATACGAAATCACGATTGGCGAGGGAAGTGGGTGATATTGCAGCTTGGGTAACTGCTTCGAGCTCGAGATTGTCATCGGTTGTACGGCGTACCAGTTGCATACGTTGACGCACACCAAAGCGATGTTGTTCATCGATTACCACAAAAGATAAATGTTTAAACTTAACTTGTTTCTGAATAAGGGTATGTGTGCCGATTAGTATTGGGATTTCACCATTTGCTACCCATGTGAGAAGCTGAGCTTTGGAAATATCTGTCCAGCCCGTGCCAATAGTTGTGCCATCACTTTTACGTACCGCACCACTACCGGTTGCAGTTTTTGCTGGGAACTTGCGCGCAGTTTTGCCAGTAAGTAAACCAATTTGGACATTGAGCCCTTCAAAAAAATGTATAAAAGATTCAAAGTGTTGTGTTGCCAAAATTTCAGTTGGGGCCATGTACGCAACCTGAAGATTACCAAATCCTTTTTGATCAGGTGTAGACGTGACGACAGCATACATAGCAGCTGCGGCAACTGCAGTTTTACCTGAACCAACATCGCCCTCGAGTAGGCGAGACATAGGTGCACCTTTTTCAAAATCTTCAAATATATGTCGCACGGCTTCGCGTTGCCCAGCCGTAAGTGTAAAACCAAAACGTTTGATGAATGCCTCGACTTTTGTATCGTCTATAATTATTTTTTGCGTCGTGAGTGTTTGTAATAGCGCACGGTCTTTGGCTTTCTGAAGTTGGATATAAAAAACTTCCTCAAATGCAAACCGCTTACGTGCGGCCAGAGCATCACTCGTTTTGCGAGGCATCTGCAACCAATGCATGGCTGTTTTCCAGTTAGGTAATTTGTATCTTTCTAAAATGTCTGCGGGAATAGGATCGGTTAAACTTTCAAGTGCTCCACCGGTGATAAGTTTTTCTATTGCGTGATGTATAAAACGAGAAGAGACACCCCGGCTTTCTGGATATATCGGAATATGTACGCCACTTTCATCTTCTGTTATTTTTTTAAAAAGTGTCTCGTGGGAATCGATAGGGAGCACGGTACCACGATCGAATTCTGCATTGGCTAAATAAATATTTGGCTTGCTACCGGTGTTGTCTGCAGTAGTTTGGTTTTTATTGGCACGAATAGTTGGACGCCCGGTAAGTGTAACTACTTTTCCCATAGGGAGCATTTTGGCAATGTAAGCTTGATGAAACCAAATCGCCTGAATCTTACCGCTTGCATCTTCGAGCATGGCTTCGGCCATTGGAATTTTACTTCTCCAACCTTTTTTTGTTTCAGTTTTAACAACACGAGCGACGATAGTTGCTGTTTCGCCTGGCACGAGGTCAGCAATAGGTGTCACGTTTGAAATATCGGCATAGCGAACTGGGAAATGATAAAACAAATCACGCACTGTCTCAACACTCAGTCGCTTAAGCGCTTTTTTCTGCTCTTCGGTTGTGCGGATATGTTCAGTGAGTTTGTCGTTCAGTTGTATTACATTAGCCATTCTATCTGGTACTATTTTATACGAGTGACTTTATCTTCTCAACGAGTTCCTCTAACGTAAAGTTTGATTTTACCATGTAGTCAGTCGCTCCGAGGCCCTGCGCCTTTTCCATATCTTTTTCATCTGACAAATTTGAGAAAATAATAACAGGTGTTGTTGCCATGGCGGTATTTTCGCGGATCTTTTTCAAAATACCGAAACCATCTGTGTCGCCAGGAAAGAGAAGGTCGAGTAGAACGAGGTCTGGAGTCTCGTGTTCAATAGCGTTGCTTGCCTCACTCGCGTTTGATGCCGTAACGACAGCGTAGCCTTCACCTGTAAGCTTTTTGGCTGCCAAGTTCTTGAGAAATGTATCATCTTCAACTATAAGTATTTTCTTCATATATCAATAGTACTATACGCCTAGAGCTGGCGCAAATAGTTCATTTTCTCCGCGTTTGACTTGGTGGCAAATAGGTCTATAGTTAAGAAAAAACAATATGTCAGAAGCAAAAATAATACCGTTAGTAGTGCCCACCAAATACCTGGTTAGCCGTGATATTGAATTGCAAAGAGTAATCAATAGGCTTGATTGCATACGTCTCGAGGCATATATTCGGTACTTGTGTTATCAAAACAAAAAAACAAAACATCGCTTAATCAAAGAAAACTACAAATATGCAGAAGTACTCGAGGATATCTCAGCTGGCGAACTATATCGAATACTTATGGACGTCGCTGACCTGATCTTGATCTATCAGAGAATTGAAGCAAAAGATTTTGTAGAAGAATGGTGCGCCTCTCATCAGAGAAGTGATCTTATGGTTGAATTTCATAAGTGTATGTTTTGGCACGGTACCCACATGCCTTGGTGGTAATAGGTCGACTCCGGTCGGCCTTTTCTTTTGGAAAAAACTAACTAATTGTGGTAAGGTAGTGTCATTGGAGCCGTGGCTGAGTGGTCGAAAGTACCTCACTGCTAACGAGGCAGGGTGTAAAAGCCCTCGAGGGTTCGAATCCCTCCGGCTCCGCCTTGACAACTTAGTATCGGAGTGTTCCCATTTACTTAGGTAAACTGAGCGACCCGAGTACTAATTTGTAAACAAAAAAACACGAATAAATCGTGTTTTTTTGTTATGAATTTTTTCTACTCCTCAATCAACGTCAGCAGCTTATCCTTGTAAATAATTCTCGATCTCAGGTTCGCAAGTAGTTCTCGTTTCTCCATCACCGTGCCTTCTTTCAAAATATACTTTGCATAGTTTCTGATATCGGTTTCCTTGTTGTCCTCAAGTTTCTCCGTCGCTCCTAGCACTGACCGTTGGAATATATTGAACCGTGCAATCTCGTCTTCCAATTTCTGTCTCATACCCAGTTCATTGATATCCACCTTGTCGAGAATTTTCAGTAGCTCAAGGATCAGATCTTCTTCTCGTATATATTTGTTCTTACAATTCCTATCTCTTGCTCTACTACAAGAGTAGTACACATACTTGGCATGGGTGCCATCTTTCAAATCCTTCCACTTTTCTTCAGCAGATATACCAGATCCACAGTATCCACAGGTGAATAGCTTGGTAAATGAAAACTCTTTGTTTTCTCGTTGTATATTGTCACGCTTGAGTTGTGCTTGTACTTGGTCAAAGAGTTCCTTGGTTATCAGTGGCTCATGTTTGCCTTGGTACCAGTTGTCACTTTTCACGGGTCTTTCAAAGATTCCATAGTAGAAGGTATGGCTGAGTATTCTGTATACACCCGAGAGTGTTAGTGGTTTGTTTCCTCGTGTATAGAAATTGGCTTCAAAGCGAAGCCAATTGTATACCTTGCGACCTGACCATTTCTCATAGGCTACTTTCTCAAACATCTTCTTTATTACTGGTGCTCGTTCTTCATCGATGATCACCTGACACTTCTTGTCCATGTGCTTTTGGTTCAAGTATCCAAGTGGTGCCGTGCCTACCCAGAGTCCCATCTCGGCTCTTGTTCGCAGTCCTCGCTTTACGTTCACTCCTCGATTGTCATTCTCAAGTTTTGCTTGTGAGCCAAGTATCATCAAGAGAAACTTCTCATTAGGATTATTACCAAACTTCTGCCCAAAGGTTCGTATTTCTTGCAAGAATCCCGCATCCATCAAATCCACGATTTTCCCAAGGTCTCCTGCGTTTCTACTGATACGATCCGGTGCCCATGTCAGTATGGCATTATATTTCTTCTGCTTTATCTCATCAACTATCTCATTGAACACCGGTCTCTGTCCCGTCTCCTTGGCACTGTGGCTTTCTCTTTTCATGGCTACTATCTCAAGTCCTTCTCGTTCTGCGAGTTGGAGCATCTCCTTGATCTGGCTGTCTATACTCAGTACTTGCCGTTCCTCTGATTCTGTCGACTTTCTGGCATACAGGCAGTATTTAACTTTTATTTCCCCTTGAAGTATTACAGGAACTTCATAACCTATTGGTGTTGCTATTTTCATATACACCATTGATGACGCAAAAGCGAGTGGGTATCAAGAGCGTCCCACGAGGGTACTGTTGGTAACTAATTGGTCAAATTTAGCCCTTTATTTTTGAGTGATTTTTTGGTAAAATGAGAATATGCAAGAAGATATTCAAAACATACAAAAAGTCAAATATCTTCAGGATAAATTTAGAAATAATTTGTCCATTCTTCAAAAAACAAAGGAAGGTTTTTTGAAGTTGTTTCGAAGTAAGCTGGAAGAAAAGAAGATTGAAGAAATAAAGAACCAACTTTTTACTAATACTAACCTTAAATAATTTATGAGTCTTGAAACAGAAAAATTAGAACAAGAAAAAAATCTTGAACTCTCTGTTGAGAAACAAGAGTCTGTTGAAGATCTCAAAAAATCTCTTGAAAATGAGGTTTCTATTTCTATCGATAATTTAAAAAACCAAGATGCAAGAGTCGCAGAAATAGAAAAGAGTGTGCATCTGGTCAATAGCTCTATTGTAGAAGAAATAAAAGAAGAAATTCATTTAACAGAATCCCTACAGGACATAAATAATCAAGCAGATGCTATAGAAAAAAGCACCCTATCTGAACTTGTTACAGAAAAATCATTCTGGGGAAACATAGAGTCAGCAGAAGAAAAAGTACAAAAAATTGAAGATCTTTTTAGTAATTTGAATATTGAGGAATTAGAAAGAGAAGATATAGAAACTCATGCACGCGGATGGAATGTGACAAATAATATTAAAAGTATAGAGGATCTTAAAAAGAGAATTATAGAACATGTTTCTGATAGTCCTAACAAAGGTATGTGGGGTCTTGGAGAGGTATCAAACTTTGAAAAACTCATCCCTCAAAAAGAGTTTCAGGATATTATTTGGATATCTGCAGGAGTTGATCCAAGGGTTTTAACTGTATACAATGCAAATAAAAAATTCAATGCTTTTATTCAAGAACGACCTGAATTTTTGGAAAGTTCTGAATTTAAAAGTGTACGCTTTCATCAAATTAAGGAGGGAATAAAAAATAGCACCTTGTTTGAAGGATATGTACATACCAAATCAGAAGAATTCCCAGAAACAAAGATAGACTTCTTTAAAAAAGATGAGAATGAGTGGAGTATCCGTACTTTAGAAGATGATAATATTTTTGACAAAGATAAGAACAAAAAAACTAAAAAAACATCACTCGGACATGATGGAAAGTCTTATATTATTGATATTGATAAATATGAATACGATATTTCGAATATAGACTCCCTAAACAATGAGGAAAAGGAAGAAATCAAAAATCTCTTTATCGAAAAAATTTCAAGCAATATGTATACGCACTATTCCTCAGAAAAAGTATTTGCTGAGGAGATATTTAAGGTTGGTTCAAGATTAGGAGTATCTGAGGATGAAATAAACCAATATGCCTATAATGCAATGATCCAAGGGGTTGCTTCAGGTAGACCTCCTGCAAATGGAATAGATAAAGAATTTCCAGCTGTCTATCAAAAAATACAAGAGACTTTAAGCGAACCAGAAAAGAGAAAAGAGGTGCTTGATTCTTTACAAGGAAATATAAAAACCAAAGATGAGCGTTTTGATGGTTGGAAAGAAACCTTAAGCTATCTCAATATAAACAATGAGGAAAAGGAAGCTATTATAAATAGTTATCTAGATTTTTCGCAAGGTGAGCAGTTTCCAAACAAGCAAAGAGATGTTTTTGGGTATAGATGGGAACTTGAAGAGAATTTTGATTTTTCAAAAGAAAAAAGGCTTCTTGCTTTTTCAACAATGAGTACTGAACAAAAATCACGTATTATTGCAGATTACGCTGGTTCACTTGAAAAGTTAGATTATCTAGCATTTACAAATGCAGACATATTAGAATTTGGGGTAAATAGTATTGAATCACGAACGTACATAAGTCCTAGTGATATTGAGCAAGCGAAAAGGAGAATTCAAGAAAATTTCCCTGACATAGTTATTGATAATACGGATATAGCAAAAAGGGCTATATTTAAAAACTCATCATCCATTAGAGACATTGAGGAAGCTTTGGCGAGAAATACTGTTGAAATGTCTCCGTCTGAAATAGTGGATCAATTCAGTACGCCAGAAGATTTTATTTTAAAGCAAATCAAAGGTGCCGACCTATACAAATTAAAAACATTAGAAACATTCAAAAATAATCCTGAAGCACCAGAATTACCTCACCTGTCTACAGAGATATACGCTGAGATTAAAAAACATATCTTAGATCAGAAAAATGAGTACTATGGTGAGAAATCAAATTTAAAAGGAGTACTATCTTTTGTTCCGAAGCAATACAAATTGTCAGTCTTAACTGATCCTGATCTACAGGAAGCTTTTTCTAATTACTATACGAACGCCCTCCGTAAAAATGACCAGCGTTTTATTAATGACCTCAGATTTTTAATTTCTAAAACAGAAAATCTAAATAATCCAGAGCAAAAAGTTTTTGATGAATATGTTCAAGAGAAAGATTATTCTAACCTTCTTACTTATTACAAAACTCTCCAAAATAGCAATCTTTCTTCGCCTAGTATCCAAAATATAGAAAATCTCTTCAAGGAGAGGATTGCTAATTACGGCGTAGATAGTGAGGGTATAGTTTTGAATTCGAATACCCTAGAAAAAACGCTCAAAGATATTTCATTACAGCAGTTAAACCAACTAACCCCAGAAAATTTAGTAAATGAAGAATTGATACAAGAATGGCTCAATATTAATTACGGATCTAACTCAAAAGAAATGTCACGAGTTTTTAATTTGGTAAAAAATTCAAAAGATTTTTCATATTTTGATAAAGAGATTAAAAACAATCTTTTCAAGGGGAATCTTTCAGAGAAGTTTATCGGCACTCTTCAAGATGTTGCTGAAAACAATCCTGAATCTATTGATCGTACCGTGGAATTTGTTAAGGATATGGGGCAAGTTTTCGATAATCAGTTCATAGAACAAAATTACGACCATTTATACAAAACATTATCAAAATTAAACCCAGAAGAATACAAAGAAAAAATAGGTTTATTAGAAGAAATGAGACCACTCCTTTCTTCTCCGTTGATTTCAAGAATAAATTTTGAAAACTTATTCGCTGAAGTCTCTTCGTATGATGAGCAAGACCGAAAGAAGTTTTTTGACCTGATCAATACAACTACATACAGAACTGACTCCGAGAGTGATTTGGGTTGGGCAAAAAATACTATTTTATATGTGAATGAAGTTGAAGAATACGGAGTTCTTCACAGAGATCAAAACAGAAAGGATAAGATGGTTGATCTTTTTTCAGGCGATTATAAAAATACAGCTCTTCGTGAAATGACGGGAGAGTGGAAAGATTTTTTGAAAAGTGATGTAAATTTATTACCACCACAAATACGTTTGGTTAGTAAAATTATAGATGAGGCTGGAGGTGCTGGAAATATGAAGCATGTTGAATCTTTAGGAAATTTAATTTCTCAAGTTCAATCTACTCTCGACAACAAGAAGACTACTGATGGAACTGTTTTGGAAATGAAGACGATGCTATCTACTTTAGAGAATCGATTTTCAAAGGAAAAATGGTCACAAGATGAGATTTCAGAATTTTATAATCTCTCCAAAGACATCCTTGAAGCTGCTCCAAGTCTATATACAACACTCGGACCAATTTTTGAGAATATTTCATCACCAAAAGACATGAAGAAATTTATGTCTGATATTTTCCCATTCTACCAAACACAATTAGTGATACAGCAAAATATTAGTGGTGAAAATACTACGTATGACCCGAGAGGTTTAGTAGAGATGCGTAGTTCTATAAAAGAATTCTCAAACAAGCTTGAACAAGATAAAAATGAAACTGATGTATTTGAATCAGAAAAATTACGATTATTAGAGATTGCGAAAGATGGATTTAAAAATCGCTTTGGTCTTTTAAAAGTTCCTGAGAATTTCACAAAAGAAAATCTCAGGTCTATTCAAAATACTATTAGATACATGGGAAATATAAGTGAGAGGACTCCAGAACGCGAATCACTCATCTCTCTTTATCTAGGGCTTGAACTCGATAATAAATGGGGTGATTTTAGGGGTGGAAAAGAAATTAACTTTGGTGAATATATTTCCGAAAAACAACTTCAAACAATAGCCCCACTATTAGAAGAGAAACAAAAAAGTTACGAATTACTATCAGAAGTATCAGGTATAGGAATGGACAAAATGTCTAAATTCCAAGACTTACTCCAAGAGGATGTTTCTAATAATTTAATCGGAGATATCCAGACTATTGATGTAAAATTAGGTAATATAAAAAGAAACATTGACGAACTTGTTGATCCTGATATTTATCAGACACAAAAAGAAAAAGATGTACTGAATATTTTCTCCACAGAAGGTAAAAATGTTAATGCGGTTTTATCAAAACTATATGGTATTTCGACAGGTAAAAATATTCAGTTGTCTGAAGAAGATAACGGCATAAAATCAAAAATTGAATCTATATTCTCTATTAATGAGTGGACTCCTAACAAGGTAAAAGAAATTCAAGATGAGATCCAACCGATCGGACTTGTGACGAGCATGGTTAATAAAATGCAAGAAGAAAAAGTTGAAGAAAATATTGCTGAACTCCAGACTAGGTTAATACCCAATAATCAAATTATTGAAATATTTAACAAACTTGGAGAAGAGTTTCATCAGGAATCTGGTGCTCTCGCATTATCAAAAGATCTTTCTTATCTCGAGAACATAATCATTAAAGATGCAAATAAGATCACGCTTGAAGAAAAAGAGGTTGTTAAAAATTACATTGATTCAGTTCGTGAAAAAATGAAAGACATGGAAAATGTTTTTGATCATGTTAAACAATATTTTGAAAAGATAAAAAAATCTTCCCATATAGAAAATAATCCTGTCTTGAAAAGTAGAATTTCTGAAATTGAGAAAGTAATTTATTCTCAGGACACAAGTTCTGTAATCACCAGTCAAATGACAAAGGATTTAAATTTGATTATAGAAAACATGCGTCAATGTCTCGGCTGTATGAGAAAAGAGGCAAATAATGATACAAATCTTTCTTTTGGAGATTACAATAAGTTCTTTATGATGAATCAATCTGAAAAAGAAAAAGGCAGTATCTCTGATGAAATTGTATTTTTTGTTCCTATTACCATGCCAGATGGTTCTAAAGAAATGTCTTTTGTAATGGATCAAGTCTATGGTTCAAAATCTTCTGATGTTCTCCTTGGTAATATATCTGCTGTTTATAAAAAATACCAAGTTCTTAAAAAAGAATTTCCTGATGCGCGACTATCAGTTTCTGTTACAAGTTCAGCCATGAAGAGTGTAGATCTAGATGGTCAAATTATGGAAAAAAGATTACGAGATACAATAAACAAAAAAGTTGAAGTAGTGAACTTTGAAGAATTGAATGCTCTTATCCCAAAATCTTCATTGAGCGATAACTATGTTGAATTCGGAAAAAATGCTTCTGCAAGACAGTCTGGCGAAAGACAATTTTCTGGTTTGGTTCTAAAATAATTAGATCTTCAAAACCCCATTTCCCCACAACTCTCTCAGCCTTTTATTAATCGCATTTAAACTACTATTATTCCTCGGTTCAACCTCCTCAGTCTTAAACTCAAAATCCTGCACATATGTTTCCATATAAAACTGGATGTCTTTTTGCGAATATATTTCACCATCAATCTTGTCATGAACAGTACGAATATGTTGGTTGATATACTTAATCTTTTCTTTCAAAGTTTCAACGTAATGTTCAGACATAAACAGGAGGTCAACTTCAAGTAGAGTGGAGCATTGCGTGAGCAGGTCATCGAATGCGAGAAGCTCGGAATAGCACTCCATAAAAATACCCCGCTTGATTAGAAATATCATGTAGCCAAACATCATTATATTATCAACCTGAATTTTATAATCATTCACAAATTTTATATCCTCACCCAAGTAATACAAACCCTCGCCTCCGATCGACTTGTAGTATTTGCGTATGCCAAATAATTCTTTGTATCTGTCTTCGGTCACTAATTTTCCTTCGTCAACATATTTTTGTAAGTACGTCCTTGTCTTGTTTTTCTCTGCGATAAATTGCTCCAGAACTTCATGGTGTTTGAGTTTGGTATCAATTTTGTTGCACGTCGCATAGTCACCGCTATTGCACAAAGGTATAGATTCTTTGAATAGTAGCCCTTTCGTGATTTCTTCATGAATAATAGTTTTAAATTCATGTTGAATATTAGGCAATTGATATACTTTTTCTTTCATGTCTTCCTCGTCTGAATACTGCACGTTGAATTTACTCGCCAACTTTCTCACAAAGAAAAGTACCGGTATTGATGCAAAGTATCCCTCAAAGAACGCACTCGAAATACCCATCTTGTGATCCACGACAAATTTCATATAGTCCCATGGAATTGCATCAAATATGAGATCTGTTATTTTCTTAATTTCCTCATCAGTCAGTTTCGTTTTATCTTTCATAATCTCAGACAATTTTTCTTCTTCTGAAAAATAGCTGTAGTTGGTATTGCAATCTGGATCAAGTGCCAGCATGTCGGCTTGTACTTCAGAGGATAGATTTTCAAATGCCATCTTGTGTATCAGTGATTCATAATCAAGTCCCGTGTTTTGTAGTATCAGTGACAATGCTTTTTCCTTGTCTTCATCAGTCAGTAATTTTTCAATAGCTCTCATAAAACCACCTGTATTTTCATACTTCACATACATGCAGGTTGTTTCCGCATGCTGTACATCTATGATTGCGTTGAGATATGTCGTCTGCATATCGATCTTCAGATACCGCAGTGCTTCCCATGTGTGGAAGTATTTGTTGTATTCTTCTACCTCGTGCCTGTGTTTGGTCTTCCACCCAGTCGACAGAGCATAGATGTCTGCACTATTAAGGGATTTCACTCCCGTTTGCATCTCATGAATTTCTTCATGGATACACATGAGGATACGCTGTCGTGGAGTGATGTCCGCTGTTCGTAGTAGGTTTGATATATTTTTCATACTATCTGGTATTCTTTAATCTTTGCTCCAAAAACTCGACTCTGTTTTTGAGGTTTGTGTTTACAATGTTCTTTGACAGCGACAGTGCTATTCGTGATATGGTCGCTGCTTGCTTGAGCGGTAGTTTCCGCTCAGATACTTTGAGTAGTGCATCAGAGAGAATCTCATTTATCTCCTCAAGCGTTAATACTTTTTTGATTGGTGTTTCCATATATTAATTGTTTTCGATTATTTCAAACCACGCTCGTACTTCTTGAGCCTTGCCGTTCTTGCTAACATTCTTGTAGAGAGCCAACACCACATTTGGTGTCAGATTCCTCGCCCAAGAATTGATAGAGGTGATGAGCCCTTCTTTCTCAATTCGCTTGTTCCAGTCGGTGAGTGTGCCGAGATCTTTGATACCAAAAGTTGTAGCAAAGTCAGTTTGGTTTTTGATCTCTAGTAACGACAGAATGGCTTCATCAATAATGCCAAACTTCTCAAGTACAGCCTTGGGTTGACCCTTGAGAAAAGAAGGTAGAGACTTCCAAAGAACGTAAGAGTTGAAATCTTGCTTTCTGTAGACTCCTCCTTTTCTTTGTTCCTCCTCCATAGACTAATTGAGTTTCACTCGTGTTTGTTTGGTGAGCTTCTCGAGTCGTGATATACATATTTCTACATACTCTGGATCAAGCTCAATACCAATACACTTTCGACCCAAGTGTTCACACGCTATTGCAGTGGTGCCACTACCCAGAAATCCGTCATAGACGTAGTCGCCGATGCAGGTGACATTCGGTATGATTTTCCGCATCAATCCGACAGGCTTTTGTGTCGGATGCAGTTTTGATTTACTCGGCTTCGGGTAATACAAAACACTCTTGGCTTTTGACCGTTCCATCTCGTGCTTGCCATACCAACCGTAAGCAATGACTTCAAATTGCGATAGATAATCCTTCATCCCCATCACTGGCTGATTCTTGAGCCAGATGAGCATTTGGCTGAAATGAATTCCTGCCATCTGCATGCCCGTGCGAAGTGCAAGGAACATTGTGTCTGAATTGAAAATATGAAAAGTGTTGTATCTATCCAAGTGTGGCAGAATACACTCGATCCATTTCTTGGTGAATTGCACATATTCGTATTCAGTTTGTATCTGGTCACCAACAATTGCCTTGGCATTTTTCACGCCAAGCTTTGCAATGTCCTTTTTGTTTTCTACATACGCGATGCCATAGGGAGGATCTACTATCACTGCTCGGATCTTACGCTCACCAACAACCGTATTCACAAAGAATCTGTCTAATGAATCGCCACAGCCGATAATGTGATCACCGACTTTATATATGTCACCATTAGATATTTTCATAAATTCTTTTTGCTTTAAGGTTGGTAAATTTCTCCCATCGGTCTATGATGATGGTTGCAAATATTGGATCGAGTTCGACACCTCGCCATTTTCTGTGAAGTTGCTCGCAGGCAATCAAATCACTTCCGCTTCCTGCAAATCCTGAGAATATGATATGTCCGGGTGCAGAACATCGCTTGAATGGTTTCTCATTCAAGCTCACTGGCTTTTGAGTTGGATGCAGATATTCTTTGGTGCTGTCACGCTTCACAATCCAAAGATCTATCATTTCTAGTATTTCATCGTGGAGTTGATTTCCACTACTGACTTCCTGATTGAGTACTTCATTGGCATTTTGAAATCCTTTGTTGAGATACGGAGTTCCGATCGTGCCATACACGCACGGTTCATATACTTTGTTGAAGGCAACTTTCGGTGTTGGGTTCTGATTGTTCTTGATCCACATACACACTCGTTTGCTTTTGATTTTGTTTTCTTGGTAGAGATTCTGAATGAGTCCGATGTTTATCGAATCACACCAGTAGAATACATGGGCGTGTTTTTTCGCAAACGACATGGCAACAGTCAAACTCTCCCGCATGAATGTGGCATAGTCTTTAGTGTTTTTTGAATCGTCTTTGGCGGAATAACTGCCACCGTACTTTTCAGAATTGCCGACACCTTTAGAATAGTCGAGTCCGATGTTGTATGGTGGGTCACAGTAGATGATGTCTGAGGTGTCAGTGTTCATCAGGCGTGCCACAGCATCTTTGTCGGTAGAGCTTCCGACAAGTAATCGATGATCACCGAGTTGCCATATCTCACCAAGTTTTACTTTGGGTGTTACTGTCTCTTTGATTGCTTTGTCTAAATCAAAATCGTCATCAGTCACATCGACATCGTCGAAGATCCCTTGGAGTTCTTCGTCACCAAAGCCGACATCAAGTAACATATTGAGATCCATTAATTTCAGAAGCTCCTCATCCCATGAACCTTGATTTTTGTTGAGCCTGAGATTGAGTTCTTTTTCTTCGTCTTCGGTCAGTTCTCGGCTCGGTACCTTCGCCTCTATTTCTGTTATTCCAAGGTCAGCATATATCTTGATTCTCTGATGTCCTCCGATCACACAGTTCTTGCGTGCGCCTGTATTTACAATCACTGGTTCAACACGACCGAAGTGCTGTATTGATTTTGTTAATTCTTCTCGTTCTTTCGCACTTATCTTCCTTGGGTTATATGAAGCAGGAACGAGATCTGCTGTCATAACCATTTTCTCCGTCCACACAATAGTTTGAGTCATACATTTTTAACATAGTTAAAATTATTAATGAACTCATGTTTTGAGAAATAGCTGAAAACGCAAAAAGGGCTATCAACTAAAACCCAATAAATGAGTTTTGTTGATAGCCCTTTTAAGTCGCTATCTGGCACACCCCGTAGGTGTATATATACTTACATAATATCAAGTCCTAAAAACAATGCAAGTAAAATTTATGGCAACCAGCCCCATTCGACGATTTGCCTTGATTTTTCTCGACATTTTGGACACGAAATCTCTATTTCCATCTGTCCATAATTGAGGGTTACTTTTGCATTTGCGGTATTTTTTAAAATTGAGCTGAGTATATTATTATGTGCAAATTTATAGAGCATCTGATCACAGGTTTCATTCTTATGATTCACATGCTGGCACTTCCATTCTCCGCTTTTTATAGTTTCCAATTCTTTGGTTGAAATACAATCGTCACAAATTGCTTCATTCGATATTTTCTCATCATAATGCATTTGGTGTACAACGACATATTTCTCACGACATTTCGCACAGAACACCAAGCGTGTTTCTTTTGCAATTTCATACAGTTCAGATTTTAGTCTTTCGATCACATTGAGTTCTTTCTGAAACTTCTCTTGCTCCTTCGGTAGATATTCTCGCCAGAACAAAGAAGCAAGTATTCCTTCATCAACTTTGCTACCCTCATTTTTCTTGTTGTATTTTTCCTGAATACCACCAACTGACGACGCCTTCTCCATTTCAATTCTCGGTACATCATTTTCAAGTATGCGGGTAATACTGTGTGCCAAAGATGAGACTGCTTGTTGCAGGTCATTAAGTCTTGATTCTATGGCACTCGATATATGTATGGAAATATCTTGCGGAGAATATTCTTCATCGGGTGTATCGTTTTTGCTGTAAAAATCCGCATATCGTTTTGTATCTGGGTCAAGTGCTTCAAGAGGGACAGTACTTGGTTGTATGGTTCTTAAATTCCCGACGTATCTCACATCGCCATATCGAATGTGGAAATCATCGAGTTTGCCTTTGAGATCTTTTGTGATTTTAGATAAATCAACCTTCTGCAA
>CALRFB010000006.1:0-1932 GCA_943356455.1 Candidatus Nomurabacteria bacterium
AGCTTCAATGGAGGAATACTATAAAATCGTATACTCACCAACCAAGGAATCTGTGGAGAAGCAAATACAAGACATGATAAAAACTGAGCCCACTATCGTCATTACAAGATAAATTATTTAAGTCGTGCCATTATCCATGTCCCAATATTCATTTGACATAATCTTTTTTTACATGTATTTTGATAAAAAAAGCTCATGGATCATGCCAAAGAGTTCCAGGCGAAAATCGGTCTCTCGATTGACGTCTTAGCGAGTGATATTGCTTCGAGCATAAAAGATCTTTCACTTGAAGTTGAAATACAATGCCGAGTTAAACAAGAAGAAACGATTGTTAAAAAATTGATTTTAAAAAAATCAGAATCAGTTTTTGACGTAAAGGATGTATACGGTATTCGTATTATTACAAAAAATGTTGATGGGGTATATGCGATTGTTGAGCAAATAGTCACAAAGTTACCCTCGTATCTCAAGAGGGATTTAATTAAAAATCCCTACTATCTAGGTACGGATAAAAATATCTGCCTTCGTATGTGTCAGATTATTGGTATCAGAAACAATTGCAACTACGAGGTTCAGGTTACAACCCAAGCATTTCATGCAATGAATGAGTCTCAGCACGAGCAGTATCACAGAAGAAAATATGGCTCACTATTTTAAGCAATAGCAGCCATTTTTTTATGGTTGGTTAATTGCGAGTTGTAGTCTCGTGAAATAGCGCTATGGACCCCGAGTGTATCTGCAAGAATTTTGCCTATTTCTGAGTAATACCAAAGATAATCCCCATACGTACCTTTAAAAGCTTTTTCTGCAACACCGGGCATTGTTTGAACAGCTGTAAAGTATGATTCCATGTTGGTCATCTTGTCGCAAGCGACAACAGTAAGACTTTCAGCTTTTACTGTTCTAATTTGATTCAAATATAAACTTTTCTTTTCTCGCCAGGTTATATTTGCGTGTTGGGTTGGTTTTTTTATAAAGGTAACATCTTGCACCATCGAAGCAATTTCTTTCCCAAAATGTTTTTCAATGATTTTAAACGATACCCCTTCGCAGTCCTCGACTGTATCGTGAAGCAGGGCTGCGCATATGGTGTTAACCTCTTTTGTGTAAGAATATACTAGAAAAGCAACATGTACAGGGTGTGCATTTTATGGGGTTTTTCCACCTTTACGAAATTGTCCGCTGTGGGCTTCTGTCGCATAATAGATAGCTTTTTTTATAATGTCATTCATATACTTACATTGTATACTCTGACGCACTTTCTTTATAGTTAATGTATTCTCGACAGAATGGAAGTGATTCATCCCAAAATACTACAGCCTTATTTTTATCAAAAGGTACTCCTGAAAAGATAGAAGATGTTTCAAGCGAATTTGAACTAATAGTATAGCATAAAAGAGTATCAACAACCTCTTCTTTTGAATACAAAATAATAGGAGCATGCAGTTCTATTCTCTGCGTGCTTACAAAGTCTTTAAGGCGATTAAAGAAGTCCGGATGTTGTTCTATATATCGATCGAGCTGAGACTGGTATCCAGAAAACCCACAAGCAATATGCTCGATGCCATTCTTTTTACAGTAAAGTATTGCATCGCACAGTACGTTTAATATGAGCGCTATGGGGTATACAACATGTGTTGTATTTGTCTTTTCAATAGCAAGCTTACGCAATAGGTATGCATTGTTACTCACGATTCTTTCTTGATTAATTTGATTTGGAAAGGCATTGAGTAGTTCAGCGTGGCGAATATCTGGTGCAGAATCACCCCTATCTCCTCTAAGTTCAAGCATACCTCCGTTGAAAGTAAAAAGGGTAACATCGTAGCCTTGTCGAACCATTTCGATTGCAGTAGCCGATGAATCCCTCCCACCTGAAAATAAAACAAGTGCTTTTTGTTTTTGCATATCTCATTTCTATATTATGTACCTCCA
>CALRFB010000006.1:1942-22355 GCA_943356455.1 Candidatus Nomurabacteria bacterium
AAAGGTATACCATATGAGTACAATGAATCGCGAAGAAATAATCAGCATTCTCGAATACGGTGTCATGGCGCCTTCTACGCACAATACGCAGCCATGGAAGTTTTCTATTACTAACGACGGTGTTGAAATATACCTAGACCAAACACGCATACTAACGCAAGCTGATCCGCACATGCGTGATGCATTTATCAGCATCGGTTGTTTGATCGAAAATATCAGCATTGCTGCAACTGCAAAAGGGTATGGCGCGCAAGTCTGTATTTATAGTCCTGAACGAAATAAAACAAATGCTGTTGCTGCAATTATTTTTTCAAAAAAAAGTGACTCAGCCGAAAAATCAAACCGCGCACTTTTCGATACAATTCCAAAACGTGTAAATTCCCGTGGTCTGTTTACCAAGGAAGCTGTACCGCTTGCAAAAATAGAGTCAGAAATTGCCATCATGGCGCAAGGAGGTTATTTTACTATGCATTCAATTGCTATGGTTACTGACCAAACGCAACTCAATAGTATTGCGCAACTTACCGAAGAGGGTATTGCCGAAGCGCACCACAGCGACGCTTTCCGCGAGGAGATGTCACATTGGATGCCGTCTGCACTTTCAAAAAGAAAAAATGGTTTGCAGTGGTATTCACTCCATATGCCTTTTTTCCTATCATTTTTTATTGCCGAGATAATCAAAAATAAAGATATGGGACATGTACTCGCAAAAAAGAGTGCAGATTGCGTACGCAGTGCACAAGTCGGTTTGGCATTTACTGCGAATGAAGAAAATCTTGCCACATGGATGACGGTCGGCCGTTCCGCAGAGCACCTCATGTTGTATATTCAGTCACTCGGTTTTCATACTTCTATATACGTCGGTGGTACCGAGATCGGTGATCGTGCCAAAGATTTTGCGCAACTTCTTGGAGGTGAATGTAAGCCACAATTTTTCTTTGTTGTCGGTAAAATCAGTACACCTCATAAAGTATCACCACGCGAAAGTGTCATTTCTAAATTACTTAACTAATATTTTTTATGGATACATATAAAAAAATCATTGAGTTGGCAGAGCAGTCTAAAGAATTACGCAAAGAATGGCAGGCTATTGTTTTTGATGCCGCAAATCCTGCTGATATTGAAAAAATACATACCCTGATCGACAATCACAAAATCACAAACATTGTTGAAGGCACTGACACACAACTGCAGGAATTGGCAACGATCTCTGATCCAACCAAGATTTCGCACACCATGCTTACTGGTGAACAAAAAGTGCAGCCGCTTGCCCCCCAAGAAAGCCTCTGGGTGTACTATCCTTGGCACTTCGCACTTGTGCATATTGTTAACGAAGCTGATTTTAAAAAAATGCGTCTCTCGCGCAACGAACCCCTCATCACCAAAGAAGAACAAGCCAAGGTACGCAATCTGTCGATTTCCTTTGCAGGTCTCAATGTTGGTAATCCATGCGCAGTATGTTGTGCGCTTGAAGGTATTGGTGAAGAGGGCACAACCAAACTTGCCGATTTTGATCCATTGTCTGCCACAAACCTCAACCGTTTTCGTGCTGGCCTTATTGAAACTGAAACCAATAAAGCGATTATCACTGCTCGGCAAATAGTCGAAGTAAATCCTTTCGCTCAAATTGATATGTATGAAGCCGGTTTGAAGCCAGACAATTTGGAACAGTTTTTACAAGGTGCAGATATTTTGGTTGAAGAAATCGATAATTTGAAATTGAAAATTGCTTTGCGAGACATGGCAAAAGCTAAAAAAATCCCGGTGATTATGGTTACGGGGGACGGCGAAAATGTCATTCTAGATGTTGAACGCTACGATCTGGAAAATCCAGATATTTTGAATGGTCATCTTGCTGTGGAAACAATACAGTCAATCCAGTCTATGGTGCCAGGACAAGGTACATTTGAAGAGCGTGTCATGTTAGCCCGCGACTTTATGGGTCCAGTAGGGGAGCTCAATACTCGCCTCTACGATTCTTTCTCTATGGTTGGCAAAAGCCTCGCCGGTATCCCACAATTGGCAGAATCATCATTTTGCCGCGGGGCAGTAATTGCCCATGCTGTGCGCCGTATATTTGCCGAGTCAGAAACGCTCAAATCAGGTCGATATCGCCTCAATGTCCGACAGGCCCTTTCCTAAATCACAAATCTATGGTAATATATTGCCATTCCTATGCCATTAGAATTGTTTAAGAAAACCCTTGCGACAGTAGAAGCATATAGGCATTTCCTCGAAGACCAAGGCTTCGATTCCAAAAACGTTGTCTCGATGGCTGATTTCGAGCGTCTCCCGTTTGTCACCAAAGACAACTATCTCCGTAAATATCAGCTTTCTCAGCTAGTACCGAATGGTAAAATCCCACCGGTTATTTCATCGAGCTCGGGTTCGTCTGGAAAACCATACTATTGGCCACGCGGTGATGCTCAAGAAGAAATGGGCGCACGGCTTCACGAAGAAATCTTTCGTGATATTTTCAAAATCGGTAAATCAAAGACACTGGTGATTGTTTGTTTTTCTATGGGTAGCTGGGTTGCTGGCACATTTACACTCGCTTCATGTCGTGCACTTTGGTCTAAATACAATATCACTGTGGCTACACCGGGTATTGAACGTGAAGATATTTAGGCAGTCATGCAAAAATATGCACCACAGCTCGAACGGGTGATTTTGGCAGGCTACCCACCGTTCTTGATGGACGTTATGAATGAAGCAGTAAAACGCAAGTTCAATTTCTCACACGGAAAATATACATTTATCACTGCTGGTGAAAACTTTTCAGAAAAATGGCGTGATGTACTCCTCTCGACTGTCGGTTCAACGGACCCGCTACACGACTCGGTGAACATTTATGGCACAGCAGACGCTTGCGCTCTTGGTCACGAAACACCGCTTTCGATTTTCTTACGCCGAAAAGCCATGGAAGATATTCAACTTCGCAATGAACTCTTTGGTGATCTGACATTTATCCCAACACTCGTCGCGTACGATCCAAACCGTATTTATTTTGAAACGGTTAACGATGAAATCGTACTGAGTGTTGATTCGGGTATTCCGCTCATTCGCTATAACATTAAAGACAATGGCCATGTGTATTCGCGAGATGAAATCAAGAATATTCTCGAAAAATGCGGACTTAGTAAAGAAGCCAAAGCTTTGTTTGCAAGTGATACATTACCACTCGTTGGTTTGTTTGGACGAAAAGATGTGTCTACAACTTTTTACGCACTCAACATTTACCCAGAAAATATCAAAGCTGGTCTCGAAGATGATTTGCTCCGTCCGCTTGTGTCCGGTAAATTTGTTATTCGCACAGAAATGTCTAAAGATCAGCAGGATCAGAAATTGCTTATTTCAGTCGAGCTTGCCCCACAGGTAAAATCATCGATGCATATCCGTACGCTTATTCGTACGAGCATAATCAATCACTTGATAGAACTCAATGCCGAGTATCGAAAACTCTATAATTCAATCAAAAAGAAGGCCTCGCCCAAGGTAACCGTAGAGGAGAATGGCCACGCAATGTTCGCAATCCGCAAAAATAAGATGAAATGGATAAATAATGCTATATAATATATAACGTAATGAATATAACGTTCGCGTTTACGTTGATAATCAGTTTTGCCATTTTTTATATCGGAGCAATTGTCTATTTGCACGATCGAAAAAATGCGAGCAATCAAATATTCTTCCTCATCAGCATCTTTACGGTGCTCTGGTCTGTTGCCAATTATTTTTCTGTGGAAGCAGCTCCAGCGTACGTGCTCTTTTTTGCACGTCTCGTTTTACTTTTTGCAATACCGCACATCGTACTGTTTTATTTTTTCATACGCAACTTCCCAAACCGTACATTGTCGATACCGCCGCTTGAAATGGTAATTATCTCGGCAATTGGCCTGTGTGTTATGTCGCTTACTCAGACGCCGTTCGTATTTTCAGATGTAAATTTTACCAAATCTGCAATACCGACACCAGAGCCGGGTAAGTTCATACCTGTATTCGCACTGATGGTTATTGGTACGCTTTTGCTTACCGTAATTTTCCTTATAAAAAAATACGCACAAGCTTCAAAAAGTGACAAACGTCACTGGCTCGTCATGCTCATCGGTTTTGCGGTGAGTTACATTGGACTTATCATTACCAATTTCGTCATCGTCAATACGTCAAACGACACACGCTTCATCATCTACGCACCTGCATTTATGCTGCCAATGATTGTGGGGACAGCATATTCGATTTTGAGATATCGCTTACTCAATGTAAAAGCCGTTGCGACTGAAATCTTTGTATTTGCTATTCTCTCGATTTCGATAATACAAATTTTTGCTTCCAAGTCAGGTGTCTATCTTGGTATCAACATAGTTGTCTTTATGACTAACGTTATATTCTCTGTCGGCCTCATCCGCAGCGTCTTACGTGAAGTAGAACAGAAAGAACGCCTCGAAAAATTGAGTTTGGCGCTTGAAGATGCAAATGAAAAGCTCAAGGATGTCGATAAACGCAAGACCGAATTCTTGTCGCTGGCTTCGCACCAACTGCGCAGTCCGATTACGGCGATCAAAGGATACACATCGATGCTGCTCGAAGATTCTTACGGTACCGTTGCAGACCAACAGCGAGAACCAATCAGTCGTGTTTTCCAATCGAGCCTTAACCTTGCAAATGTCGTCGAAGACTTACTCGATGTAGCTAAAATCGAGCAAGGCGGCATGAAATATGTTGTTTCAGATATCGACCTCGAACAGATCACCTCATCACTTTCCAAAGAGTTTGCTCTAACGGCCAAGAGTAAAGGTCTCGAACTTCAATATGAAAATCTCGGCGCGTCGCCATGTATCGTCAGTATCGATCCTGTGAAATTCCGCCAGGTAATTTTGAACTTGCTCGACAACTCTATCAAATACACACAAACCGGCTGGGTAAAACTCAGTATTAAAAAAGACGGCAAAAATGCCATTGTCGCTATTTCAGATTCGGGTATGGGGATGTCACCAGAAACAAAAACCAAACTGTTTGGCAAATTTGTTCGTGGGGAAGGTAGTAAAGTAAATGCGGGCGGATCCGGTATCGGCCTATATCTAGCAAAAGAAATTGTTGAAGCGCACAAGGGAACTGTTTCGGCAGATTCACCAGGTCTCGGCAAAGGCGCTACGTTTACCGTAACTATTCCACTTAAAACGGCTTAGGAGAAAGTTTTATCGGTACAATTTGAAAACCATCTTTACTATCACGAACTGTAAAGCCTTCAGCTTCAATTAGACTTCGTAAGTCATCGGCTTTCCTAAAATCTTTATTTGCTCGAGCAATAGTGCGCTCGTTAGCAAGTGACACTACGTTTTCAGGCACCACCACGTCAGGAAGCATTCCAAATCCTAAACTAAATATATGATCAAAATACAGGATAGTTGCGCGCTTAACCGAAGGGAATAGCTGTTCATCTTTAAATAGTGCAAAAAGAAGAGCAATAGCTTTCGGAGTGTCGAGGTCGTCGTGTATACAGTCAGTAAAAGATTTTATATAAACTTCATCTGCAGGTGCTTCTTCTTTGGGAAGCGCAATAAACGCTTCGTACAGAGTTGTGAGTGCGGTGTCTGCGGCTCGAAGTGCATCATAAGTAAAGTTTATGGGAGAACGATAGTGTGCCATCAGCAACCACAAACGGTAGCTTTCGGCCCGAGCGATTTTTATCACGTCTGCCAAATACACATCGTTTGAAAGCGACTTGGAAATTTTCTCGCCATCAACGTTTACAAAACCGCCATGCATCCAGACATGGGCAAGAGGTTCGCCATAAGCACATTCAGACTGAGCGATTTCATTTGTATGATGCACAGGGATATGGTCGATACCACCGGTATGTATGTCAAAAGGCTGACCGAGGTATCTTCTGGCCATAGCCGAACATTCAATATGCCAGCCAGGAAAACCAATACCCCACGGTGAAGTGTAGCCGATTTGTTCCTCGCCATCTTTTGCCGCAGATGCAAATTTCCACAATGCAAAATCGCGCTGAGAATGCTTTTCTATTTTTTCACCAATGCGTGACTCAAGTTGCTTGGAGTCTTCTGTGTCGAGCCCAGCAAGTTGGCCGTATGTTTTCATTTTTTTAGTATCAAAATAAATACCATCGCTAGTCGCATATGCGAAACCTTTTTTTTGAAGGCGTTCGATGAGTTCTATATCTTCGGTGATATTGTCACTCGCAAAAGGCATTTCGTGTGGCAATAAAATACGCAATGACCGCAAATCCGCGACAAATGCGTCTCTGTAAAAGTTTGCAATTTCTCGCATTGCTGCGAGCGTCATAGGTTTACCTTCACGCTTCAGAGCTTTTACCATCTTGTCGTCACCATCATCTGCATCACTTGTCAGGTGGCCGATGTCGGTGATATTGATAACCTGCTTAACATGTTGGCCAGATTGCTCTACCGTGCGACGAAGTGTGTCGGCAAAAATGTATGCTCGTAAGTTGCCGATATGTGCATAATTGTAGACTGTCGGTCCACAGTGGTACATATGCACAGACGAAGAATCAATCGAAGTAAAAACTTCTTTTTTCTTGGTGAGCGTATTGTAGAAAACTAAAGCCATTTCTTACGTCTAAAGTAAAAGATAAGCAAGAGACCGGTGACAATCATAGCAGCCACGACAGTCAAAAAGTCTCTAAATGAATTGATGAATACGATATTGCTCGTCATGCCGAAAACACCAGTGATAAGCGTCAGTGGCAACATGACAAAAGAGATAATGGTGAGCACTTTGATAGTTTCATTTGTTTTCGAAGTGAGTAGGGCATCGTTCGTGTCTTTGAGGTCATCGAGGATTTCTTTGTGGCTTTCCATAATACTCTCGACTCGGCGATATTCTCCTGTGATAGATTCGAGATGATGTTTAAATTTGTCGCCGAAAAGGTGAACACCGGCAGATTCAAATGACATGAGAACGTGTTCGTGAAAACGGATCGCTTGTTTAAAGTCGAGCAATTTACGGTTGATGTTCGAAATAACACGTACCATTTTCTCTTCTTTGTTTTCAAAAATATTCTGCTCAATGTCTTTGAGGTCTTCTTCTATCTCAAATAACTGTGCTTCAGAGTATTTGTAGAGTTCACGCATGATGTAAAAAAGGAGAAAACCAGCATGATCGCCCATGGGTCGCTTGTCGAGTATAGATTTTACTTCAAATACACGCGAAAATTCGTGCAGCGGGTCGATTGGTTCATAGTGAACAGTAATCAAAAAATCTTTACCCACGATAAAGTCGATTTCTTGTTCGTAGCGAACACCGTCACGTGAACGACCGATGATAGGGAAGTGTAATACGAGGTATGCGAAATGGGGATATAAATCAACTTTGCCGTGAACACTTTTTACTAAAAGTTCTTCACCAACGAGGTCAGGCAAGTGGTAGTCGTCCATGAGACTCATGACTTCATCACGAGTCGGACCCTCAACGTCTATCCATGTTAGGCCTTTGTGTTTATACTTTGAAACCATGTTGCAATTATATAGTGAAACAGCATAAGAGGGTAGTGGAAACAGGTATGCGTAAAATAAAAAACCGCCCAAGTATAGTACTTCGGCGGCCTAGTGTCGGTGATTACATTTTCTTTACATTTGGTAAATGTTTCTTGATTGTACTCTGGAGAAAGTCCCAGGTACCCTTGCCCGTACTTCGGAGAGACAGAAACTCTTCCATGCGAATGTTTCGTACTACTTCTGCGTCAGCAGAATACATGTGTGTCTGTAGACTTTTCCCAGTCAATCCTTTTTTGGAAAAATACAATTCAAGCGAATTGATTAGTCTTGTTACCGCATGTTTGTTGTAGTCAGGGTCAGTGTCGATTTTAGCCAAGAAAACCTGAATCGTAACTTGGTTAGGGTTGCTAGCGTTTACTATTCTCCCTAACCACCCACCATTGCGAGTGATTTTGACGTCGGTCAACATTTTGCCCTGTTCCGCATGAGTCTTAACTAATGCCTGTATAAGATCATCTTTTTTACCTCGTATCATCATAGTATTGAGTTTTCTATACAATAGAACACTAAAATGAAATAGTCAAGTTTTGCGATGATGTACTGGCGAATCTAGCTATTTGATGTCACAGGCTTGCTTTTTTTACAAAATCATTTAGAATGACAGCACTATGGCAGTTAAGAAAGTAGCAACCAAATCAGCCCCTAAAAAGGCCACAAAGAAGGCAAAAGCTCCAGTTGAACTATCTGGTGAATTTGCCGTGATTATGACCGGCGGTAAACAGTACCGTGTTTCAGCAGGCGACACGCTTATGATCGAAAAACTCCCAGGCGAACACCAAGCTGGTGACCTCGTTGTTTTTGACAAAGTGCTTCTTGTGGAAAATACTGACGGCTGCACTATCGGGGACCCATTCATAAAAGGCGCCGAAGTCCATGCTGAATTCAAAGAAAATGGCCGTTCAAAGAAAGTCCGTGTTGTGAAGTATAAGGCCAAGGCCCGTTACCTCAAACAAAACGGCCACAGACAACCTTTTGCCAAACTCGTTGTTACAGCGATAAAGTAAGCTCAAATAGACTTGAAAAACCTCCTTTTTGGAGGTTTTTTGTTATGTAAGTTACATTGACAAATTGATAAAAAAGTGCTAAAATATAAAAAAATCCTTAACTCATGAATAAGAAACTCCTCATTAAGTTGTTTCGCTACCTGCGACCGTATTGGAAGCATTTTGGCGTCGTCCTCGGTCTTATCTTTGCCTCACAGGCATTTGGACTACTTGCACCCTATCTCTTTGCAAAAATGTTTGACGCAAAGACGTTTGGTGATGCGATGATATATGTCATCGCATCATTTCTATTGTGGTTTATTGTTGCTACGGTAATAAGTACCATGCGATCATATTGGGAAACGAAACATATTGTTTTCGATACTGATATACATTTAAATCACACATCATTAAAAAAACTGCTCGGACTTTCGATTGGTCAACACCGCAACCAACATTCAGGAGTAAAGCAGCACGTCATTACACAAGGGCAGAATTCAATAGATCAACTAGTACAAATGATACTTTTTGATGTTGCACCGTCAGTTATTCAAACAGTCACGACAATAATTCTTGTCTTGGTTGTAAGTCCGGTTGTTGGCGCATGGATTACTGCGATTACTGCTGTTTTTATGTATTTCTCTATAAAGAGGAATTACAAGTACAAGCCAAAAATTTTAACATGGCTTGATAAGAACAAAGATCAATCAAAAATGGTGTCTGAGGTATACAGAAATGTACCACTCGTTATTCTTGAAGCTCAAGAAGAAAAGTCACTCAATCAGGTTGATGCAAGTATTAGGGAAACTGCCCAGTTCGGTAAAAATGTATGGATACCGTTTATTAAAGAATCCGCACTACTCAGAATAATTCTAGGTATTGCTCGATTCGGCGGAATTGGTATTGCCATGTACTTGACGTTTAACGGTCAGTTTTCAAAGGGAATGTTATTCGCCTTTGTCAGTTGGATACAGCAGGCCTTGGGTAATGTCGAAAACATTGCCCAACAGCAACGCAGAATCATGATTATGTTAGGTAAAACTAAAAAATACCATGATCTGCTTGAGATGGAATCCGATGTACCTACACCCGCATATCCGATACAGCCACAAGACTTCAAGGGTAAGGTTGAGTTCAAAAATGTTTCGTATGCCTATCCACGTCGTAATGCTGAAAATGAACCTAAACCTAATGACTTAAATTCATTATCATCAGTTAGCTTCATTATTGCTGCCGGTGAAAAAATTGGCATTGTTGGTGAGTCTGGATCAGGTAAATCAACTCTTGTTAACCTCATTAGACGTTCATTTGATCCAAAGAGTGGCAATGTCTACATTGACGATATTCCACTAACCAACCTAGACCTTCACTATTTCCGAAGCAATTTGGGGAATGTAGAGCAGGACATTGCAGTTTTTGATCTATCTATTCGTGACAATATTTTATATGGCATGAACGGAAGAGCAAAATATGTTACAGCAAATGAATTAAAGAAAGTTGCTCAAATCGCATCGATCGAACATTTCATAGAAAATCTTGAGAATGGATTCGATACTATGGTTGGTGAAAAAGGCGTAAAACTTTCAGGTGGTGAACGACAACGAATTGCCATAGCTCGTGCACTAATCAAAGAACCAAAAATTTTGATTTTTGACGAAGCTACCTCTGCTCTTGATGCATACAACGAGAAGTTGGTGCATGATGCTATGAACGAAGCCTCTGTGGGGCGAACAACAATAATTATTGCCCACAGGTTATCAACCGTTATTGATGCAGATCGAATTATTGTTATGAAAAAAGGAATGGTTGATGATATCGGTACTCACTTCGAGTTACAAGCTCGTTGTGCTGAATACCAAAAGTTGATCAAGAATCAAGTTGTGTCAATTTAATATATGTACATACTAAGCCCGGATTATTCCGGGCTTTTTTCATTTCCCGATACCGTTTCCAAAACCCTCTTTTTTTGCTACTATCTTTCTATATGCAACGAACCTATATTGCTGACCTCGCAAAAAATGTCGGCCAAGAAGTATTGATACAGGGTTGGATCCATGTCCGACGAGACCAAGGCAAAATGGTCTTTTTCGATTTCCGTGATATGAGCGGTTTGGTACAAGGGGTTGTTTTGCCGGGGAGTGAAGCTATCGAAACTGCTAAAAACACACGGGAAGAATTTGTTGTTGGCGTACGAGGTAGAGTCAACGAGCGACCAGAACGCAATCGCCAAGCTGATAAACAAAATGGGTCTATTGAACTTGAAGTACTCGGTATAGATATTTTAAATACATCAGAGCCGCTTCCTTACAATGTGCATGACGATACGCTCGGCATCAACGAAGAAATACGTCTCAAACATCGTTTTTTGGACTTGCGTAATTCGCGTTTGCAAAAAAATATTCGCAATCGCGATGCCGTTATACACCTCGTTCGAAATACATTACATGATCAGCATTTTATTGAAGTTGAAACCCCTATTCTAACCAAATCGACACCTGAAGGTGCACGCGATTTTATTGTACCGTCGCGTAAGTGGCCCGGTTCTTTTTTTGCATTACCTCAATCACCACAACAGTATAAGCAGCTCCTCATGTCAGGTGGTGTTGAACGCTATTTCCAAGTTGCGAAATGTATGCGTGATGAAGATGGTCGTGGAGATCGCCAACCAGAATTTACACAACTCGACATGGAAATGAGTTTTGTAGAACGAGGTGACGTCATGGCGCTCAATGAACAACTTTTGATATCCATCGTAACTGAACTTTACCCTGAGAAAAAAATTCAGGAAATTCCTTTTCCACGTATTTCATACAAAGATGCAATGGCAAAGTACGGCAATGACAGACCCGATGTTCGAAATGATAAAAATGACCCCAACCTCCTGGCTTTTTGTTGGGTAGTAGATTTTCCTTTTTTCGAAAGAACGGACAAGTCGGACAACCCGGACGGAAAAGGTGAGTGGACGTACACACATAATCCATTTTCTCGACCTTTACCAGAGCATATGGCAAACCTTATTGAGAAAAAAAATATCGGCGATATTATCACCAGTCAATACGATATTGTGTTGAATGGTTTTGAAATCGGCGGCGGAAGTATCCGTAATCACGAAGCTGATGCTCTCCACACTGTATTTCAGATACTCGGTCATGATGGTGACAAAATTGAAAAAGATTTCGGCCACATGCTGACAGCATTTAAGCTCGGCACGCCCCCACATGGCGGTATTGCATGGGGACTCGACCGACTTGTTATGCTTTTGCAAAATGAAGCCAATATTCGTGAAGTTATTGCATTCCCTAAAACAGGTGAAGGCAAGGATCTCATGATGAATGCTCCTAGTGACGTTTCCGAAGCACAACTCAAAGAGCTCGGGGTTCAAATACAGCCAATTAAATAAGACTTATATATTACTATTACTTAGATGTATAGTATACTTTTGTACGTGGAATCTCTGTATAGTGTTAAAACTTCATCATTTGAAGGGCCATTTGATCTCTTGCTCGAACTTATTGAAAAGCGCAAATTATTCATCAACGATGTGTCTCTCTCGAAGGTCACCGACGACTTTTTAGTTCATATCCAATCTATGACCGAAGCTGATGCGCATACGCTTTCAGGTTTTATTGTTATCGCAGCTACGCTTATCCTTATCAAATCGCGCTCGCTACTGCCGAACTTTACGCTCACGAAAGAAGAAGAAAAAGAAGCTGTCGGTTTGGGAAAGCGACTTGCTCTATATCGTTTATTTGTTGATTTGGGCGAAAAAGTAAAAAAACAATTTGGGGAAAAAATGGCATTTGAAAAAAAATCGATTACTATACGCGATCCGATCATTGTTCCCTCCGAATTTATTTCGATTGCAAGCATGCACACAACAATACGAGTAGTCTTGGCTTCAATTCCGAAAGTTGAAAAACTACCAGAAGTTGAAGTTAAAAAAGTTATGAGTATTGAAGAAATGCTTGGAAAACTCACCGATCGTATGCAGGCAGCTGTCGCTACGAGCTTCCATGATTTTGTGGGAGTTCGAAAACCAGTAAACCGCGAAGAAAAAGTGTTGGTAATCGTAGGCTTTCTTGCTATGCTAGAACTTGTACGACAGGGAATCATGGATGTGCTTCAGGGCGACCGGTTCGGCGACATGACTATGTCGAAGCTCGATGCTCAACCTGAAAATCCAGAATTAGAACTACAGTAATTATTTTTTTCATATTTTATTCATAGTATTATGCTTCCACTCGATGCCAAAATAGAATCAATCCTTTTTTATAAAGGCGAACCAGTGGCAATCAAGGAATTAGCTTCACTTCTCAAAGAAACAACAGAAGACATCGTCGCTGCTGTCGATGTCCTTCGCAATAGGCTTACTGGCACCGGCCTTGCACTTATTGAAAATGAAAATGATATTGGACTTTTTACGTCACCTGAAGCGAGTGTGCTGATAGACGAAATGCGCAAGGATGAACTTTCAAAAGAACTTTCGAAAGCATCTCTTGAGACATTGTCGATCATTCTCTATGGCACAAATGTCACACGCGGTGATATCGACTATATCCGTGGAGTAAATTCTAGTTTTATTGTACGCAACCTACTGGTACGTGGATTGATCGAACGTAAAGAGCACCCAAGTGACGCTCGCAAAAATATCTTTATACCGTCACTTGCACTGCTGGCATATATGGGAGTGAGAGAGGTAACTGATTTACCTGATTACGAAGTCACTCGGAAGTCTCTGGAAGCTTCAAAAGAAATTATTCATGAAGAAGCCTAATCTTACCCAACTAGAATTACGCCTTCTAGGCGTTATTGCCTTGCTCGCAATTTTGGCTGGTGGAGCATACGTGGGTTCGCGCAATTCTTATATAGCATTGCAAAATAAATACGACGAGGATCGCCGTGCCGAAAGTGCTCTTACTGTTTTTTTTCAAACTAGTGACAAAGCGAAAGCGGTATATGTGTACGATGCTACCGGCAACCGAGTATTGTACGAGCGAAATACTGATACGTCTTTGCCCCTTGCTTCTATTACTAAAATAGCAACTGCCTTGACTGCATACGAAACATTTGGAGCAACTGACACGATTACGATTGACGACGCAGCGCTTGTTGCAGACGGTGACAATGGATTGATACGAGGCGAGCGTTGGAAGCGAGATAGCCTACTTAATTTTATGCTTATTGTCTCTTCAAACGACGCAGCATATGCTTTCCGAAATGCGGGAAAGAGTTTTATGGAAACCATGAATGCATATGGTAAAAAAATTGGCCTCGAGCATACTACATTTTATGATCCCGCTGGTCTTGATTCATATGGACATGCAGGGGCGATTGGAACCGCACGAGATGTTGCAACATTGCTGTTGCATTTTTATAGAACTATGCCAGAAATCGCAGCTGAGACGACACTTCCACAAGAAACGTTGCATAGCGAAAACGGTACTGCTCACACTATATCAAATACCAATGACTTATCTGCTCACATAGAGACACTTTTGGCTTCAAAAACTGGCTATACAGCTATGGCGGGAGGGAATTTGGCTATTGCATACCGTATGCCAGTTTACGGGAATACGATAGTCATTGTAGTTCTTGGCTCCACAAAAGAAGGCCGATTTGTGGACATAGAAAGCTACATGAAAGGTGTCGAACATTATTTTCAGATTTCTAAAAAATAACATATACTTTCGATATGATTGCACTTACACTCACCAAAGTTTTATTGCCCGCCGCCACAGCCTTTTTAGTGGGTATTATCATCACACCTTTTTTGTCTGGGATAATGTATCGCTATAAACTTTGGAAACGTGTTTCTCGACAAACTGCAAATCCTGACGAGCTCTCACTCGAATTTAAAAAACTTAACAATGCAACAGAAGAAATTCGCACACCACGTGTTGGTGGTATTGTTGTATGGAGTTCCATTCTCATCACTACGATTTTGTTTTGGCTGCTGTCTCGTTACTTTGGTGCCAATGATTCTATATTCGACTACGTGTCCCGTCAAGAAACATGGTTGCCTCTCGCCGGTATAGTTGTGGGAGCGGCGCTCGGATTACTAGAAGACCTACTGGAAATATGGGGTAGCGAGAGTACAAAATTGACTCATGGCTTACCTAGTCGGTACCTGATACCAATTATTGCAATTATCGGCTGTATTGGCGGTATGTGGTTTTATACGAAACTCGACATGCACACGATCAACATTCCATTTTTTATGCCTCTCGACATAGGCTGGTGGTTTGTCCCTTTCTTTATGTTGGTTATGTTGGGCACATTTTCAAGCCGGGTGATCGATGGAGTGGACGGTTTGTCGGGCGGTGTGCTTGCAACTATTTTTACAAGCTATGGAATCATAGCTTTTGCTCGAGGACAGCTCGATATTATGACATTGTGTATGGTTATTTCAGGTGCCTTGCTTGCATTTCTGTGGTTCAATGTCCCACCCGCACGCTTTTATATGGGGGAAACTGGTATGTTGCCACTGACTATTGCACTTACCGTTATCGCATTTCTAACACACGAGCCATTGTTGCTACTTGTTATCGGTTTTCCACTCGTTATAACTGCACTTTCATCATGTATCCAAATCATTTCAAAGCGATATTTTCATAAAAAAGTATTTCTAGTCGCACCACTACACCACCACTTTGAAGCACTTGGTTGGTCTCGTCCTAAAATCACTATGCGGTACTGGATAGTAAGTTTGGTCTGCGGTATTATCGGTATCGTCATGGCACTCTGGTCTTAATATGAAAGAATATGCTGGAAAAAAAGTTGATCGTTTTTTACTAAGCACTATTTTATTGCTGACGGGTATTGGGCTCATATTTTTTATCTCGGCATCTCTTGGTGTGCTCGCAAAAAGCGAAACTAAATTCTACAATATACTTTTTACACAACTCGCTGTGGGTTTAGTAGGAGGCATGATCGCACTCTATGTTACCGCACGTATCAATTATAAAATCTGGCGCACGTACGCTTTTTTATTTCTATTTGTAGCACTCGGCTTATCACTTTTAGTGTTTGTGCCTAGTCTCGGCATGGCACATGGGGGAGCAACTCGATGGGTCAGCTTAGGATTTATTTCGTTTCAACCGGCAGAATTTTTAAAGATAGCTTTTGTTATTTATTTTGCGTCGTGGCTGTCTTCAGTTCGAGAAAAAGCCGACTCATTTAAATACGGACTACTACCTTTTATTGTTCTGATGGGTGTGATAGCCGCTATTTTACTTCGACAGCCAGATACCAAAAGTCTCATGTTGATGTTTGCAGCTGGTGCATCTATGTACTTTATGACTGGTGTCAATATAAAAAAAATCTTACTCATTGCGGGTATCGCTTGCGCTGGATTTATTATTCTGGCGTTTAGTACGCCATATCTACGCGATCGAGTTACCACTTTTTTAAATCCGAATAGTGACCCGAGAGGATCGTCCTACCAAATAAAGCAAGCATTAATAGCAGTTGGTTCAGGTGGCATAACAGGTAAAGGTATTGGACAGAGTGTACAAAAATTTAGCTACTTACCAGAACCACAAGGCGACTCAATTTTTGCCGTTATTTCTGAAGAAACGGGTTTTGTGGGTTCCGTAATTGTGGTTTTGCTGTACGCTGTTTTTGCAATGCGCGGTATGCGGATTGCATCTCGTGCACCAGATTCGTTCGGCAGACTACTTGCCGTGGGCTTGGTTATTTTGCTTACCGCTCAATCATTTCTAAATATAGGAGCCATTATCGGTATATTTCCACTCACTGGAGTCCCGCTTGTATTTATGAGTCAGGGTGGCACTTCGCTTATGATTTCCTTGGCAGCTGCCGGCATGCTACTCAATATTTCTCGCTTCCAGAAAAAACGAACAGTATAAGACGTATCCCTAAAACATGCATTTTATGCGTTGTGTGGTAAAATTGTCCGTATGAAGATCGTACTTACAGGAGGCGGAACGGGTGGGCATTTTTACCCCATTATTGCCATTGCCGAAGAAATAAATAGAATCGTAGATAAAGAACACATCGTCAATGCTGAACTCTATTTTTTTTCTGAAACAGAATTCGACAAAACGATGCTGTATGAAAACGGTATTCGTTACGAATGGGTACCAGCAGGAAAGTGGCGTCTCTATCCATCTATTCGTACAATAGTAGACATGATCAAGGTGCCTTACGGTATTCTTGTTGCATTATTTAAAATGTATAGACTGTACCCAGACATAGTCTTCGGTAAAGGAGGGTATTCGTCTTTCCCAACGCTTTTTGCTGCTCGTCTATTGCGTATCCCCGTCATCATTCACGAATCCGACACCGTTCCGGGTAAAGTTTCAAAATGGGCAGGTAAATTTGCTGAACGAATTGCAATATCATATCCAGACGCGCTTCAATATTTTCCCAAAGAACGAACAGCTTGGACTGGGCAACCCGTTCGCGCAACTATTCTGAAAGCTTCCAAAGAAGGCGCACGAGAATACTTACGTCTCGAAGAAGGTATTCCGGTCGTCGCTCTCATTGGTGGTTCACAAGGTGCCATGATTATGAACAATGTTTTACTCGATGCATTGCCAACACTCATTGATACGCATGAAATAATTCATCAGACGGGCACAAAACTTTTTAAGGAAACTTCTGAAACAGCAACTATTGTTCTCGGTGATACTGCAAATAAGCAACACTACAAACCATTTCCATTTCTCAACGATTTAGCTACAAAGATGACAGCAGGTGCTGCAGACATTATCATCTCTCGTGCCGGATCTTTTATTTTCGAAATTGCCAGCTGGGGTGTGCCATCAATCATTGTCCCAATTACCAATTCGAACGGCAATCACCAGAAAAAAAATGCCTATGCGTATGCTCGAAATGGGGCCTGTGAAGTTATTGAGGAATCAAATCTCACGGCATCAGTACTCGCAACATCTATTTCAGATTTACTCACAAATCCTGAGAAATTGTCAGCTATGCGACGAGCAGCAAATGAATTTTTTAAGCCAAATGCTGGACACATGATCGCCGAGCAAATAGTTCGCATCGCGCTTTCTCACGAAAAATAAGGCTACCTAACCAGGCATATTTTTGCTATTATCTGACCATGTCCACGACTCATAAAGTAGTCACTCGTTTTGCCCCCAGTCCTACGGGCTATATGCATATCGGTGGTGTCCGCACCGCTCTTTTTGCCTGGGCGCTTGCACGACAAAATAAAGGTACATTTATTTTGCGTATCGAAGACACCGATAAGGAACGTGAAGTACCAGGTTCTATTGATCAGATAATTGAGTCACTGGCTTGGCTCGGTATAACATGGGATGAAGGTGTTGGAGTTGGCGGTCCAGCTGGTGAATACTTGCAATCAAAACGCCTCGACCACTACATAAAATACGGCAAGAAATTGGAAGCCAAAGGTTTGGCATATGCTGATCCGTACACAGCGGAAGAAGTAGATGCATTTCGAAAAAAGTCTGAGACCGAAGGCCGACCGTTTTTATACAGAGATTATCGTCCACAAAACCCTCCCACTTGGGATGGCACACAACCGTTACGACTCAAAATAACGACTATTAAAAGTTACTCCTGGCACGATGCTATTCGTGGTGATCTTTCAGCTGGACCAGAAGCACTCGATGATTTTATTTTAATTAAAAGTGATGGTTATCCTACATACAACCTAGCGCACATTATTGACGACCTAGAGATGAATGTCACTCATATTTTACGCGCCGATGAATTTATTTCTTCTGTCCCCAAATTCCTAGCACTGTACGAAGCACTTGGCATCACGCCACCCATCATGGCGACGTTGCCACCGATCATGGCACCCGATGGAAAAAAGAAGCTTGGTAAAAGAGACGGCGCAAAAGATATTCTCGGGTATCGCGATGATGGTTATTTACCTTCTGCAATGCTCAACTTCTTGGTGTTTATTGGCTGGAACCCAGGCGATGAAACAGAAATAATAACTGCCGATGAGTTTATAGAGCGTTTTGATCTTACTAAGGTACAACGATCTGGCGGTGGATTCAATGAAGACAAGCTCAACTGGATAAATAAAGAACATCTCAAACGACTTTCTACCCAAGAACAGTTTGATTTTGTCTTAAGATTTATTTCGCCTGCATTTGCAACATCTTGCGGTACAGATAAAATGTCTCGCCTTACGCCAACTATTATTGAAAGAATTAGTGTCGGTAAAGAAATACGAGATATGGAAGAGAAAGGGGAATTGGCGTTCATTGTGCTTCAACCCCCTCTCGATCAAGCAATACTAAACTGGAACGGAAAACAAGACGCCGCAATCACCACAAAATACTTATCGAAACTACTAACCATCGTAACCAACTTACCTACTTTTGAATCTGTTGAGCAAGTTAAAAATGAAATCATGCAATTTGCTGACTCGTTTGCACAACGCGGCGCGGTGCTCCACCCACTTCGTTACGCTCTCACGGGACTAGCTCAATCACCAGATCCATTTACCGTGGCTTACATACTTGGTAAAGACGAAACAGTAAAGCGTATTTCGTTTGCTATCGATTCACTCTCGCTGTAAAATAGATACCTATGAGGCATTACCTCGTTGCCGTATTTTCTTGTTGCCTTCTCGGTATTTTGTACCCAACGGCTTATTTTGCACGTGCCGATATACCTACTCCTGTTGTGCCACCGACAGATACAAATGCTGAAATAGCTCGACTCGAAGCTGAAATTGCAAACTACAAGGATCAACTTGCCAAAACCCAATCAGCAGGAGATTCGCTCTCAAATGCGGTAAAAGAAATAGATATAAATCAAAAGAAAATAGATACTGACGTCTCACTCATTCAAGAAAAAACTAAAATAACCAATACGACACTCAATCGACTAGGAAAGCAAATTTCTCAAAAGAAGGACTCAATTCAAAGCCTACGACAAGCTGTTCGCGATGGCATTCGGAGACTTGATGAAAGTGACCAAACATCGCTACTGGTGTACT
Organism: Candidatus Nomurabacteria bacterium; assembly: GCA_943356455.1. Lineage (GTDB taxonomy): Bacteria > Patescibacteriota > Minisyncoccia > Phycocordibacterales > UBA9973 > JAGOSA01. Next base: position 21,430 of record CALRFB010000006.1, read on the forward strand.
TGATGCGAGAGCAATCAATAGCAGACGCTTGGCGTGAATTCGATACTATCCGTACGATAGAATCGAGTTTTGACGCATCCATATCAAAACTTGCAGACGCCAAAACTGACCTCGAAGTTAAGAAAAATGAAACCGAAGCCGAAAAAAAACAAATTGTTCTTTTACAAAAAGAGCTAGAAACTCAAAAAAAGATTGTACAGGCTAATAAAGCTGAAAAGCAACGCCTCCTATCTCAAACTAAAAATCAAGAAAGTGCATATAAACAAATGATTGTGCAGAGTGAGAAAAAGAAAGCAGAATTTGAAGCAGGTTTACGAAAAGTGGAAGAGGGAATCGCTTACACTCAAAACATAAAAAACTTGCCTACAGGCATAGCTTTTTCTTGGCCTTTAGAAAAAATAATTATTACACAACGATTCGGTATTACGGCTTCGTCTGGCCGTTTGTACAAGTCTGGAACACACAACGGTGTTGATTTTGGTGCCGCTATAGGCACACCTATATATGCGATGGCAGACGGTACTGTCGCAGGAACGGGGGATACCGATGTGCAGTGCCCTAGAGTATCATTTGGGCGATTTATTCTCATTAAATACGACAATGGACTGGCGAGCACATTTGGTCATTTATCTGTTATAAGCGTTACAAAAGGTCAGGTAGTCAAAAGAGGAGAGCTAGTAGGGTATAGTGGTAATACAGGCTATTCTACGGGCCCACACCTGCATGTTTCAGTTTATGATGCGACGGCAGTAGACCTAAAAACCCTCCCCTCTATATCATGCCACGGTAAAGTTTTGACACAACCGATATCTCCTGTCAATGCTTATCTGGATGCGCTTAAATATTTACCGCATCAGTAAAAGCGTAGGTTACTGGCAGAATAGGCGTATACTTTATATATGGATACACAACCTTATTCGCGCGTA
>CALRFB010000007.1 GCA_943356455.1 Candidatus Nomurabacteria bacterium
CCCACCTTTGGAGCCCGGGCAGGATTGCTGGGGGGGGCTGCTATAATGGTCGCATTATGAAAACACTTAACAAGGGTTTTGCTCCTATCGCAGTTATCTTGATTATCGTAGCGGTATTAGCTGTCGGAGGCGGTCTGTACTACAGCTACAGCAAGAATAACCATCGCCCTGTTGAGGAAGGAATGGCACCGATATATAACCCAGATAATGAAAACTATCAGCCAGTAAACACAGCACCGAAGCCGAATACCCAAGTGACCAACACAACGACACAAAATGGAGCTAATAGCTGCCTTGTCATTACTTCACCGACCATAAACCACACTGTGTCTTTCCCGCTGGCTATAACTGGCTACATCAATACCGCAGGCGCTGTAGCGGGAACCTGTACAAAATGGGGTGCGTTTGAAGGAACAGCAGGTGATGTAGTTGTGAAGGATACGAACGGGAACGCAAAAAGTGTTGCAGTAAAAATAAAAACAATTGGCGATTATTCCGTTGGCATGCAACACTGGCCAATTACTCTTACCATTCCGAGCTTAACGAGTTCGCCAACAACAAGCCAAATCGCATTACATTTTACAGGAGATGCACAAGCTGATGGCGAAATTGCTGCCACTAAAGTTCTTACACCGTTTACGGTTACACCTTGGCCACAACCAAACCCAACCCAACAGCAATCGTCTACGATGAATATAAAAGTATATTTTTACAATGCTGTTTCTGACCCTGGGTTGCCAGATTGTCGCATCAATTACTCTGTCAACAGAACTATCCCGCAAACATCTGCTGTTGCGCGAGCAAGTCTAGAAAAACTCTTCGCTGGTCCAACCGCAGCAGAGAGTACTGCAGGGTATGGAAGTTTCATTCAACAGGGAGTAGTAATAAACTCACTGACGATAATCAATGGCGTTGCCCACCTTGATATTTCTAAAGAACCTTCGACAGGTGGTTCTTGCGGAGTTACAGGGTCGTCTATGCAGATAAAAAATACTCTCCTGCAATTTCCCACCATTCAGAGCTATGAGCTCACGGTAAACGGACAAGTTCTACCTAATGACATCTAGTCTTTGCAAAGAATAGCTACTTCACGATAAATAAAGAAGAAAGCTGTATTTATTGCTGTAAAACTGTAAGCTTTGGCAGTATAATGTGCCCACGATTGCTCATAATTGCAGTTCTCACTTCGTCCACCAGTCCGCGCAAAGAATAGTAAAGAAAAACTCCGCAGGAATGCGGGCTTTTGTGTGGATTAATAAAATTGCTCTTGCTATAATTTCAACATGGAAAATAAACCAATGATTAGTCAAGAAAAAACGAGCTGGAAAACTCTTTTTACTATTGCTGTACTGAGTATCGTGCAAGTTATAGGTGGTATATATGGCATCCTCCTCTTGTTTTTCAATGGCTTGGATACTTTTAGTCCAGTACTATTAATTGAAGCAATTATCATTTTACTTGTCGTGGTTACTCTGCCACTCAGATATTGGCATTCAGCACGTAAGAACGGCAAAGGTTTCCTTTTTGTATTTAACTTGCTTATTAGCCTTGGTGTTCTTGTTGTGTTGGTAATATTCGGGATACAGGCTATTGTTGGCGGAATAAAAAATGGAAAAGAACAAGTGCGGGTTCGTCAGCAGAATACTGTAGAAATAGAATCCGAAAAAGTTCTCTACGAAGCAGTAGTCGCTGCATCTCACGGAGTGACGATCACTGGATGGAAAGGTCTAAATGATTATCCATTTTGGCTATTTGATACGGATAAAAATTTCATGATCTCACCGTACGTGTCAGCTACTCCGGAAAATATAGCCTATGTTGAAAAAAATATAGTGGGCCGCACATTCGATGTTAAGGTTCCTTCTTTTGGCCAAGGGGTGGTATATAAAAGTAATTCGACTAAAAAACCTATTTGCCGTGAATGCCAGCTCCTTCTCGGTGGTAATGTTGTTTCTGAATAAGAAGACTGGTTGTGCAATAAAGATGATCATTGAACATCTCTGCTACTAGTTCTGATAATATACTGCCGGCGGTTTATTTTACTGAGTAATTTCTATAGCAGTTCTAACTTCGCCCACTAAGCCGCGCAGAAATACAAAAAACCCCACTCGGGGCTTTTTTGTATTCGATTATAATTTTTTGTATACTTGTTAAGTATATTATTAATAAGGTAGATATCTACTTACCTATATGAATGACGAGGCATTAAAAGAACTGGCTCAAAAAGTAGTCGATGGCAAAGCAACAACCGAAGAATCTCTTCAGTTTATGAAAGAGTTTAATTTGTTACTCACTGAATTAAAAGAAGAATTAAAGAATTAATATATATGGAACAATTTCCCCAGAACGAAGAAATATACGAGAATGTACTTGAAAGTCAAAAAGCAGAAATGGCAGAAAGTATTGAAGAAGTAGCAGACTTAGTCGTTGAAAAAAATGGCATGTATACCGAAAAAGCTAAACTACTTTTAATGCGCATAGCCAAAGTAGCGTCGGGTGCCGTTGCAGTTGGAGCGGGCGCAGCCGCACTTACTGCTATGGGTGTTGGCGTATATGAAGTTGTACAAGATTCGTCTATCACCCAAGGAGATAGAGAATTCTTGTATGAAGCAATGAATCTCACAGCGTTTGTTGCGGCGATCGGTGCCATTGGTATGGTGCAGTGTCAAGAAATAATAAATAAAATAAAAACCAAAATAGCTTCTGCTACGGTTTAAATATCTTAAAAACATATAGGGAAACGTGCTATACTTCTTGTGTAAGTTGACTATACATTATGGAAACAGTTTTTAAAGCTGATATTTTCTTTTTTGTCACAACCATAGCCGTTGGGCTGGTGGCTGTGTTCATGATAATTGCGTTGTGCTACAGTATAATCATGATCCGCCGTCTGCGGATGCTCATTGAAAAAGTCGAAACAAATGTAGATGACGCAAATGTCCACGTAAAGGAATTGGTAGACCGTATCAAAGAAAGTGTTATATTCGCGTTCTTGTTTAAAAAAAAGAACAAAAGAAAGAATTCATAATGTGTGGTCCAATACTTTATTACTAATTTTTTTATAATCATATGAAAGCCAAAAGCAAAAAAAGCAATGTCGGAAAAGCAGTAGCGATCGGTGCTGGTGTCGCAGCTCTGGCTGCAGCAGGATACTATTTTCTGGGCCCAAAAGGCAAAGAGCACCAGAAAGCTTCCAAAGAGTGGATGGTTAAAATGAAAAAAGAAGTTATTACCAAAATGAAGAAAATGAAAGATGTCAGCGAAGAGACATATTCAAATTTGGTAGATACTATTGCAGCAGGATATGCTGCAGCAGGCGGTAAACCAGAAGTTACTAAACTCGCAAAAGAATTGAAAGGTTATTGGAAATCTATTTCAAAAGGAACTTCTACCGCAGGATCAAAAGTCAAAAAAACTGCCAAGAAAGTAGTAAAAAAAGTTGCAAAGAAAAGCACAAAAAAAGCCACGAAATAGTACAATAAAAAAACAGCTTGCAAATTTAGGCTGTTTTTTTATGTAGTATCTTAAGCTTTTCTTAAGGCAATATAAGTATACTGGTGTACATGACTAACCCTATACTTGATTTGTCGCAATTCCGTACGATATTCAATCGTTATTTCGACGCATATATTGAAAAGAAAATGATCACCAGTGTTCCGCAGCATATACAAAGCATTTTTTCTCATATTAAGAAACTGAGTACCGACGGCAAAAGACTCCGTCCATACATGGCGTATCTGGGCTTCCGTATATATTGCAATGACGAAAAACAAATTTTTGAAAAACTTATCTGCATAGAATTATTCCATTTCTATGCACTTATTCACGATGACATTATAGACAATGCATCAACCAGGCACGGTGTTGCCACGATTGGCTGTGCTTATCCGGCCCCCGGACATGCTCCAGCGTTCGCCCTTCTAGTGGGCGACTATATTTTATCGTGTGCGTATTTTGAGGCCACAAAATCTTTCCCCGAACAAACACAAGAATTGGGGTTAAGGGAATTTGCCACAATGGCAGAAGAAGTTATTTACGGACAAATGATCGATGTCTCTTTGTCAGGCACGTGGAATGCTTCAGAGGAAATACTAGAACAAAAAAATATGTTAAAAACAGCAAGTTATACATTTACTCACCCGCTCTTGCTTGGTATTGCGATGTCGGGCTCGCAACTGAACGACGAAGTAAGAAAATGGCTTACCGATGTTGGAGCCTTACTTGGTCGAGCATTTCAAATGCAAGATGATATCGGTGATATCGAAAATGACGCTCGGGAAGGCCAACCAACATTACTGACCAATTTTCTTTATCAACATGGCACACCACAACAAAAAATACTTTTCAAGAAAATGTTCGGCTCAAAAGAAATTACCCAAAAGGATAAAGTGGGTCCTGTTGAGATCATGACCGTTTCGGGCGCAGTGGCTTTTGCCCAAGACTATGTAACGGCGAGACTACAAGCAGTCACTCTATCTCTTGGGCAAGCCCCGATATCAGTAGTTGCCAAAACTGCATTTACTGGTGTTATAGAATTAGTAGCAGCTTTATAAAAGTGCATACAATGGTACACTTATTACTATGAAAGCTACATACACCCGCACGTTTAGCGTGCCAGTCATTATGGAACATAAGCCACTTTTTTTAACACAAGAAAAGAAGTATGTTCTTACCATTCGAGATTTACCGAATGAAAATAAACCACGAGAAAAATTGGTCCGAGACGGGGTTGGTTTTTTGTCGATGCCCGAATTACTATCTGTTATTTTTCAAACTGGAACAAAGAAAGAGGATGTACTCACTATGAGTAATCGCATACTCAAAGAGTACGGTGAAAAAAGCATTACTACAGCTCGTAATCCAAAAGACGTTAGTCGTGACCTCGATATACCTGTTGGACGCGCTGCTCAGCTCGTTGCTATCGTAGAGCTTGGACGCAGACTTTTTGAAAGGAATCCAAACGGCGGAAAAGTTATCCGCACAGCCAAAGACGTATATGCTTACACCAAAGGCATGGAAGATTTACCCAAAGAGCATCTTCGTGGTATTTACCTCAACAGCCACTACAAAGTTATTCACGATGAAGTTATATCGATGGGTACAATCGATGCCAACATCATTCACCCACGAGAAGTTTTTAAACCAGCTCTCGAATATTCTGCAGTTGCAGTAATATTGGTGCACAACCATCCATCTGGCGTTTTGAAACCAAGCGCCGACGATATCACCGTAACAAATCAGCTCATTGATGCAGGTAAGTTGCTTGGTATAGAAATTATCGACCACGTCATCGTGTCGCGTGGGGGATACAGGAGTATTATTTCCGAAAACGAATAGCCAAAACGATAAAAACTGAGAGAAAACCGAAGTTAAACAAAACCACATGCCAGTAATAACCAAGTACAACATTCCTAAAACAGTACGCTATATCCGCGACGCGGACACAGATTCATATAGCTCAGCGAATAGTGCTGAACTCCGAAATCATTTTATAAATGCATCTATACTTTTTCGCGTACGCGTGGAACAACTACTTTCGCTCAGTCATACGACAACTGAAGCAGAAGCTGACAGCACAAAAGTCATGCTTGATGTACTAGTAGAAGCCAAGCGCCGAATAAAATAAAAAGAGGTTATTACATTGTAATAACCTCTTTTGCTACACTATTCGCTTGTAGGCTTTTTCGATCAGATGCTTATCTTTGTTTTTGACGTCGCGCTGATTGAGCATGACATTTAAAACATAGTTTCGTGGAAACATTCTAGCTTCCACAACATCAGAGTCATTTGTGATATTTTTGGTTTCAAACCATGGTACATGACCTCGGTAATGGCAGACAATATATTTTGTCACTGAGCCATTTCCAAATCTGTTTATATACGAATACACTTTCTTCATGAGTCGTGCCATCGTTTTGACGCCAGCTTCCTCGTAGATTTCGCGCATGCCAGTGAAATTGAATTTTTCACCTGGTTCCGCACCTCCTCCCGGAAGACCCCATAAATTGTTTTTATCACGTACGAGAAGCACATACGGCATCTCGTCTTTTATTGACTCTATTATGCATCCGACCCAAGTGTGGTCGATGTCTAATTCGACTGCTTTTCCTTGAATCGTTTCCATGATGTAATTGTTTTGTTTGCCATATAATAGCATTAAAAGAGAGTATTGTCAATAATCCCAAACAAGCATTGAATTAAAGCCCAAAATACAGTATATTTTGCCTGTTGCGATATATGCCGTTGTAGCTGTTTGGTGCGGAGCCAAAAAATCGCCGTTGTAGCTGTTTGGTGCGGAGCCAAAAAATCGCCGTTGTAGCTCAGTTGGTAGAGCACGATATTGGTAATATCGAGGTCATCGGTTCAATCCCGATCAACGGCTCCATGTGAATAGTTGCCACCCTAGCTCAGTTGGTAGAGCACTCCCTTCGTAAGGGAGGGGTCCCGAGTTCGATCCTCGGGGGTGGCTCAGCAAATTGCCCCGATATATCTTTTATTGCCTTTTTTCTAAAAATCCGTATACTGTCTTCATGGTAGTACGAATGCGACATACTCGCTCACACACGCGGAACCGCCGCTCCCACCATGCCCTCAAGGGCATGCCTATCGTCGTAGACGGTAAAACCGGCACTCCACACCTCCGCCACCACGCTAGCCTCACCACAGGCACATACCGCGGTCGCCAGGTTATAGACGTCATGAAGCGAGTCGAAAAAAAGACAATTAAGACATCCAAGAAAACTGCAGCCAAGAGCAAAAAGAAGTAGCTCTCGACTCGAGTTTCGTTCCTTACATACATCATATGGCACATAGACATTTATCCAGATCAATCGTTCTCCAATCACTCTTTGAGTGGGATTTTCGAAAGTTGTCGGATGATACTATTACCGATGTAGTAAGCAGGGATATAACAGAATACGGGCCTGGTCTTGAAGACGATGCCTTTATTTTGACACTAGCGAAAGACGTTCTGCGTCATCGCGCTGTTGTCGATGATATTATTGCCAAAGCTGCACCAGATTGGCCTCTTGAAAAAATAAATGTTGTAGACCGCAATATATTACGTATGGGTCTAACCGAGCTTCTTTTTGGTGATCGTGAACAAGTTCCACCAAAAGTTGCTATCAATGAATCAATCGAATTAGCGAAAGCATTTGGCGGAGAAAATTCTAGTAAATTCGTCAACGGTGTTCTCGGTGCTGTGTACAAAGAAATCGGTGAACCAGGTAAAGACGAAGTCTCGAGACGCAAAAAAGACGAACCTGTTGATTTTGAAAAACTACCGATTGAAAAAAAGGTTGGTGCTGTTGTCTATGCAATACACGATGGCATGATTTACCTTGCACTCGTCCATGATATTTTCGGGTATTGGACATTGTCGAAGGGAAGTCTAGAAGAAAATGAAACGCCTGAGGACGGTATCGTTCGCGATATTGGAGAAGAAATCGGTTTGCCTCTCGTTGTCAAAACTGTTCTCGGAGAAAATGAATATATTGCATCTCACCCAGAAAAGGGTAAGATACGAAAGCAGGTGACTTACTTCCTTGGTGAGGCTCCGTTCCAGTCGCTCCAACTCGAGCAAAAAGACGGCCTGACAGATGCCAAGTGGTTTCCTGTTACTGAAGTTCCGAATCTCACAACGTATGAAGATACCGTTGCGATGATTCAAAAATCAGTCGAATTTATTACAAGCAATCAGAGTTAAAACTCTGCGTAAGCATAGCGTACCGAATCATAGTGTCGTCTACATACGACAACGATGAAAAAATTCGGAGCACTATTTTTGCGAACTGCGCGCAAGCGCACTACATATCCATATGCCAGATTTTCCATCTTTCGAAAAAGCCATCGGTGTCACATTTCGTGATCGAGGTCTTTTGACTCAAGCATTTATCCACCGTTCATACATCAATGAAAATCCGAATACCGGACTTTTTCACAATGAACGTTTCGAATTCCTCGGCGATGCGGTTCTTGAACTAGCAATTACAAAATTTCTTTTTGATAAATATCCAAACGTAACCGAAGGTGAACTTACGAGCTACCGCTCGGCGCTCGTCAATGCAATCATTATTTCAGAAGTTGCGAGTGAGCTTAGTATGAATGAATACTTACTTTTATCAAAAGGTGAGCAGAAAGATAACGGCAAGGCGCGTCAGTACATTCTGGCAAATACGTATGAAGCTGTTGTTGGTGCGATTTACCTCGATCAAGGTTATGATGTCGCTGCAGCTTTTATTATCAAAACACTTGCCGGTCGCATAGATGAAATCGTACGCAAGAAACTTTGGCGTGATGCTAAAAGTTATATCCAAGAACTTGCCCAAGAACACTACTCACTCACTCCTGTGTATAAGGTTATGAAAGAAAGTGGACCAGATCACGATAAACAATTTACCGTCGGTATTTTCTTTGGCTCTGAACACATTGCGAGCGGGAAGGGCAAGTCTAAACAAGAAGCTGAAACAAGTGCTGCCGAAGGCGCACTTGAGAAAAAGGGGTGGAGGGAGTAGAGCTTTTCCCTTTGTAATCTCAGCTTTTTCCCGTAAAATATAAGCAATATGCTAAAAACTCTGGAACTATCTGGATTTAAGTCATTCGCCAAAAAAAGCGTCTTGTCTTTTGAGCGTCCCGTCACATCCATTGTCGGACCAAATGGATCCGGTAAATCAAATGTTGTCGAAGCTATTCGTTTTGTACTCGGTGAACAATCGATGAAGTCGATGCGCGGTAAATCTGGTAGCGACCTCATTTTCAAAGGTTCCAAATCGCTCGGCAAACTCAATCGTGCTTCTGTCTCCATAACATTTGATAATGCTACAAAAGTTTTTAAATTCCCACAGTCAGGTACGATTGGTGGTCTGGGTGGACGAGACAGTGCGAATTTGGATTTTGATGAAATCACACTTACTCGTGAAGTATATGCCGACGGTGTCTCACGATACTTGCTCAACGGATCTGAAGTTCGACTCAAAGATATACTCGAGTTACTAACTAGTGTGCACATTGGTTCGTCTGGACATCATATTATTTCCCAAGGTGAAGCTGACCGTCTTCTTACAGCAAACTCTCGTGACCGCAAGGAAATGATTGAAGATGCACTTGGTCTCAAGGTGTACCAGTATCGACTCAAAGATGCAGATCGTAAACTGATCAAAACACGCGAAAATATGAAAGAAGTTTTGGCCCAAAAACGTGAGCTTGCCCCACGCTTGGCTTTTTTGCGTCGCCAAGTTGAGAAAATACAGAAAGCCGAAAGCCTTCGTCAAGAACTAGCTGGGCTGTACCGCGACTATTTGGTTCGTGAAGAAACGTACATTGCCCACGAAGAAGCAGCATATAGTATCGAAGAACGCACACTCCGAGAAGCACTTGCTGGTCTACAAAAGGATTTATCGCTCATAGCAGAAGATGTTCGTCACATGGGAAAACCAGTTGAGCTCGGCATGATAGCCACTGATCGTGAAAATTTACGCCGAACATACGATGAATTGTCACGCAAGCTTGGACGCCTTGAAGCGTTGATAGAGGTTGAAAACGAGCGCCAAAATGAAAAAGAAAGTGAGGCAAATGTAAGTGTCGAAACTATTCCAGGCGAGCGTGTTGCCGATTTGCTTTCTGAAATGGAACGGCTAATTCGTCATGTTTTGTCTCAAACAAATATCCATGATGTGATACCGACACTACAGAAAATGCAGGCCTCGCTCGAGCAGTTTCGACAGATGTACGTCAATCGCGACGGCTTGCCTACGCATACCGCCGAGACCAATCGCGATGATACTAAAATCCAAGCTCTGGCAGCTGAAAAAAATGCTCTCGAAGAGGCACTCGAGGCTATTGAGGACAAAGAAAACGAACTCAAAGAGCGTGAAGATATTGCTAAAAAGAAACACGAAGAAGAAGATCGCGAACGTCGCCAAAAAGAAGGCAAACGATACGAATTCTTGATGGAAAAGAATCGTCTCGAATCTGAACTCGAAAAAATTGGTTACAGAAAAGCTGCGTATGAAAAAACTAAAAGCGATTTTGAAAATGAAATGCGCGAAGCTGTAGCATTGCTTGGGGCACATATGATTCGGAAATCCGATGACATTACTGCTACAGAAACTACCACTCATGATTTTTCACACGATGGTAGATTGCACCAAGAAGAACAACGCAAGAAAATCGAACGAATTAAAATCAAACTTGAAGAAGCTGGTATTGGCGGAGCCGCCGACGTTGTCCGTGAACACGACGAAGTTGTTGAACGCGATAGTTTTTTAACGCACGAACTCGAAGATGTAAATCTGGCAATGCAGTCACTAGAAAAAATGATTGTTGATTCGAAAGATAAACTTGATGTCGAATTTAAAACTGGCGTTACAAAAATAAATACAGAATTTCAGCGCTTCTTTAGTTTGATGTTCGGCGGGGGAACAGCGTACTTGTCTGTCATTATCGAAAAGCCTCGCAAGCGTCGCGGTGTTGAAGATGATGATATGGAATTTGAGGATGAAGGGGATACCGAAGATCATTTTGAACAAGGTATTGATATCAATGTATCTTTGCCTCAGAAAAAAGTTAAAGAACTCGCTATGTTGTCGGGAGGCGAACGCTCACTCACATCTATTGCATTACTTTTCGCTATGTCGCAAGTAAATCCACCACCATTTCTTGTTCTCGATGAAACGGATGCTGCGCTCGATGAAGCCAACTCGCGTCGTTACGGGGACATGGTCGTTGAGCTTTCAAAAGTATCTCAGCTGATCGTGGTGACTCACAACCGCGAAACCATGTCTCGTGCCGGTACAATATACGGTGTCACCGTCGGTGCTGACGGTGGCTCAAAACTCCTCTCTATTCAATTTGAAGAAGCCGCTGCCATAGCAAAATAATAAAATAATACCCGGAGAAGCATTCACGGCGGCCGACAGTCCGAGCGGAAGGCACTTTTTTAGTAGAAAAATATGTCGGTGCTTCGTAGGGAATTATTTTATTATTTGGCTGCAGGAACAACTTATTGTAAATTCATCAACTCGGACATAGTGACTGGTTCAAGACCTTTGGCTCGTAAACCATCGATGATAGCAGGGAGCGCTGCAATATGTTCTTGGGTAAAGTGCAATAAAATGATGCTGCCAGGTTTTGCACTGTTAATAATATAGTTTGTTACGGTGGGAACATCGGCACGCGTTGAAATACCAGAAAAAGGGTCAACATTCCAGAGCGCAATACGCATGCCGTTGGCTTTAGCGATCGAAGTTACCGACTCCGCGGTTTTGCTGTGGCCTGCAAAGCCCGCCATAAATGGTGGTCTAAACCAACGTACTTCGTAATGAGTGCCAAGTGCCGCATCGGTCTTGGTTTGCCAGCCAGCCATTTCTTTGGCTATTGTCGTATCGTTCATTTGGGTTAGCCAACCGTGTGTATCTGTGTGGTTGCCGAGTTCAATTCCATTTGTTACGGCACGAATAAAATTGAGCCTATTGGCATCGACGATTGAACCAACAGTGAAAAAAGTTGCTTTGGCACTTTTTGTACTGAGCACATCGAGAGCTTGTTTAACGAGCGTCGGACTCCAGCCATCGTCGATAGTAATAGCAACTTTATTGGCGTGTGGTCCATGCGAAACTATTTCGGAAGCGATAGATTCCGGAAGAGCATTTATAATTTCATCTGGTGTAGCAATAGTCGTTACACCTTTTTCTCGCACGAGAGATTCCATGGATACTGGTGCAACAGAATCAATGTATCCACTTGTATTTGCAACGACACCGTAGGCTGCAACAGTATTTATAACACCACCACGTATTCCGGTTTCAAAAATCAAACCATGAATACCACTCTTTGGACCACTCGAGCTGATAAGTTGCCCAAGGTTATATGCAATGATGCCACCGTGGTAATACTCAAGATCGTGCAAATTGCTACCGTGGTGACCAACAACAATAGTCGCACCGGCGTCAATTGCTGTATGAGCGAGAAGTTCTTGGCGAAGTGTATGTGTCGTCGCCGTCTCAGCCCAGTTAAATGAAACAACCAAAACGTCAGCCTTGGCTTTAGCGGCGGCAATAATTTCTTCAAGTTGAGGATCGTTGGCCCATAAAAGTCCGGCTTCGTTTTCGGTAGCCAACGGCCAGTCATTTTTACTATCTGTTAAAGCGAGGTAGCCAACGGTGACACCATTTTTTTCTATGAGCACAGGCAGACGTGCGTTCAGATAACTACGTCCAGCGCCAGTATGAGTCAACCCATTGCCGTCGATCACGAGCGTGGTTTCGATCAGACTTTTACTTGCTCGATTTATACCGCCGTAGTTTGTACCTAGGACGTCAAAACCAGCATTTCGCATTGCAACGGCTGCTTTGGTTTCCGTGCGGTTGGTGTCTGTAGCAGAAAAAGTGCCATTGAATGTTCCAAATGTAATGTCCGCCTTTTGTAAAATAGTTTCAGCGGCACCAAATATTTTTTCGTAATCACCATCAAGTTTATTTTTTACCAATGATTTGATAGAGCTGTCGATGAGCATATCACCAGTAAATATGAGCTTGACTTCAGGTAGAGACGAAAGCGTTAGAACCGTATTTGTAGTTGTTGTGGTTTGATCTGTTTGCGTCTCAGTGTCGGTTGGTGCATTTTTGATTGCATCAGCAACCGATGCTTTTTGTATGGTACGAGTGCGAACACGATCGAGTACGTAGCCCGATCCAATACCAATAGCAAAAATACCGAAAACCATCAGTATACCTCTCAAGTATTTTGCATGGGTTGGAACTTCCATTACGTGGTCTATTATCGCATGGCTATCCGTGTTCGAGAAGGGAAAAAATACGAGATTTTTCCAGACAAATGAGACGTACGGTGTCCTAGTCGATTGTTTGGTTGAAATCTTCTGAGGTAAGCGCGTATATTAAGTTTGCGGCTTCATTTGCTAGATCAAGACTCACTGTATTTTTTGGATCACTTACTGTAGAGGTTATCGTTCGACTTTGCACATCCCCGTTTTGGTTCAATGTAAATGTCATAAGTGCACCTTTGCCGAGAAGGCTGGAATTGTTCATGCCTTCGGTTGTCAGAAAGTTACCAGCTGAATATGCGATAGTTTTAGCCTTGTAAGTTTCAATACCTCGGACAACGTGGGGGCCTGAGCCGAGTACAAGATCGGCACCTGCATCTACGGCTGAATGAGCAAATGCATATTCATTACCTCGGTTTTCACCAATGTATATTTCATTTGATTTTATAACGTGAGTTTTTTCGATTCCTTCGGCGCCTCCATGGAAGAGCACAACAACAATGCTGTATTTTGCTGCGGCTGCCCTAACAGTTTCAGTTACGGTTGCTGTGTCCTGCATGTTCGCAGTCCATGCGTTGTGACCAAACGATAGAAAAGCAACATCGATACCGTTTTTGGTTATGACTGTCGGTGTTGGATTTTTAGGTCCAGAAAAAGCAATATGATGTTGCGTAAGAATGTTTTGTGTAATTGCGAGACCGCTTTCTCCATTGTCGAGTGCGTGGTTGTTTGCAATATTGAGAATATCGAAACCAGATGCAGATAGTGTTTGTGCAAATAGTTCGCTACCGATAAATGAGTAGCAATGTGCTTCACCTTCACCACACTTAGAAATAGTTTTACTGCCAAGCGCACCTTCGAGGTTACCCGCCATGATATCAGGTTGTTGAAGAGCGGGAAGAATAGTTTCATCAAATAGTGGGGCTGTTTGTGAAGGGGGAATATCACCAACCCAGCCGATAGTAACTGATGCAGAGATGTCGCTCGTTTTGGGTTTCGGATATTTTTCTGTAATGGACGCTATCGCATAGTTTTTATCGAGATGATGTATGTACTCAGTTGTATTTGAAATGGTGCCGTCTTTTGTGACAGTGGTACGAACGACGAGACCTTGCATTGTTTCTTTGGAGAAGTATTGATCAAAAATAAAGTTACCAAGTGAATAGATAATAAGTTTATTTTTATATGTTTCGATGTCTTGCGCGACGTGAGGGTGACCACCTGCGACAATGTCTGCGCCAGCGTCTATCGCAGTATGAGCTAGTGTAGCTTGTCGATCAGTATGAGGCTTGTATTCGACACCCCAATGAAAAGCAACAACAAGCACATCGACTTTAGTTTTTGCTGAAGAAACAAGTTCAGAAAAATGAGGATCACTTGCTAGCAGTATGCCGGCACTACTATCAGGAGTAGGGTTGCCCGCTGTGTCATTGTCACCTTTCGCCGGAAGCCAGTTTGGGCCGACGTCGGTGAAGGCCAAGTAGCCGACTTTGATACCGTTTTTTTCGATGATTGTTGGGGACGCGGCCGCGGCATGGTTCGTGCCTGCGCCCGCGAACGGCAACGCGGCCGCGTTCAAATTTGCCATAGTATCAACAAAAGCTGCTTTGCTGTAATCGCCAACATGGTTGTTGGCAAAACCGACAATATCTATGCCAGCATTTTTTATGATTGGTATAACAGCCGGATCCATTTCAAACGAATACATACTTCCGACTTTGTGCCCCTTTGTTGAAACCGGGCCTTCCAAATTTATAAAAGTAATATCGTCTTGGTGTAAGAAGTCGGTAGTACCAACAAAAAGTTTACTGTAGTCTCCAGCAAAGTTTTTTTGAACACTACGGAGCACCCCACGATCAAGCATGATATCGCCACCAAATGTTAGGGTTACAGTCGGTTCGGGTACTGGTTGAGTAAAAAGTGAATGTACTGCAGCGGGGACATACGTGACCACACTCATATACGATATTTTTTTATAGAGTGAGACAGCACCAACAACCACAACTACTGTGGCCGCAAGAGAAATAAAAATACTACCAAATTTTTTATACATATATTACGCCAGGCTGAAATCGATTTCGCGTTTGTCAGGACGTACATCAACAACCTTCACCTTTACTTTATCACCCAAATTGAATACGAGGCCAGTTGTCGCACCAGTAACTTTATAATTTTTTTTATCAAATACAAATTTTTCTTGGTAGTGATCTTTAAATCGTACAAATCCTTCGGAGTAACTTTCGTCGTCGCGGATAAAGAGGCCACGATCGTTGAGCCCAGTTATGGTGCCATCAAGCACGGCGCCGATTTTATCTTTCATGTAGAGCGTTTGATAGTATTTGTCGGAAGCTCGCTCAGCTTCTTGAGCATCAACTTCGCGCATCGAAGAGTGAGCCGCAATGTCGCGAAACGATTTCTTTTCTTTGGCAGTAATATGGTGATGTTCGGTGACCTCAGCAATCAAGCGATGAATCACTACGTCTGGATAGCGGCGAATTGGGGAAGTGAAATGTGTATAGTAGTCGAGTGCCAACCCAAAATGACCCTTATTTTCCTGAGAGTAAATAGCTTTTTGCTGACTACGAATAATGACGCTTTGCATAATTTCGCGTACATTTTCGTCATCGGTTTCGTTGATAGCTTTCGCCAACATATACGAAGGCACAACACCTTTTTTAAGTGGTGTATCATGACCAAGACTTTTCATAAACGCCGACAGGTCTTCCATTTTTTCCAATGTAGGTTTGTCGTGAATACGGTAGAGCATCGCACCATCGAGTTCCTCGGCTTTATTTTCACCGAGTTCGTGGGCGACGAGTGAATTGGCAAGCAACATAAACTCTTCGACGAGTTTATGCGCATCATTGCGAACTTTGCGTTCGATGCCGATTGGAAAACCAAAATCATCGAGTTTGAATTTTATTTCATCACTTTCAAGCGAAAGAGCACCGTCCTGAATACGTTGGTTGCGTAATATTTTTGCGATTGTATTGAATGTGCGGACTTCGTTTTCATGAACACCTCCATTTTCTAAAACAGCAAATGCTTCTTCGTAGGTAAAGCGCTTAACAGAATGTATAACAGTGCGTCCAAACCACGTTGCTACAACACGATGCTGTGCATCAAATTCAACGATACAACTCATGGCACATTTATCTGTAGCTGGAGTTAGGGAACAAAGATCATTTGATAATACTTCAGGGAGCATTGGTATTGTGCGATCAACCAAGTATACAGACGTCGCACGTTCACGAGCTTCAGTGTCGAGTGCAGAGCCTGGTGTTACAAAATACGAAACGTCGGCAATGTGTATACCGATTTCTGTATTGCCATTTGGAAGTTGGCGAAGCGAAAGTGCATCATCAAAGTCTTTGGCATCTTTCGGATCGATCGTGCACGTAAAAATACCACGCATGTCGCGACGAGCTTTTTCAGTTTGTTCGATTTTAAAATCAGCACGGATTTTTTGTGCTTCAGCCTCAACTTCTTTTGGAAAGTGTCCGTCGAAACCGCGTTCGAGTGCAAATACTTTTTCCTCTGTATCAGGCTCACCTTTTTTCCCTGCGATTTTTATTACCCGACCTTCTGGAAGTTTCTCTACGGGAATTGTATGTACGGCATTTACAATGACGCCTTCTTTTGGCCAGGTGGTTATCGCCACGAGTACAACAGTTTCATCGGGAGTAACATTGCTTGGTGACGCACCTGCCTCCCATTCCGTCACACGGATTTTTGTATATAATCGATGATCAATACCAGTCAGGATCCATTCATTTTTTTTTGAGTCATGGTTTAAAAGACCGGCATGTGCAACTTTTGAACGACGAATGACTTTTTCAATTTCACCGATCAGACTGTCGGGGTATCGCGAAGGACCTTTGATGCGGGCAACAACGGTGTCGCCATGTAATCCAGTTTTGAGTTTACTTGCATCGATTTCAATCGATTTTTCAATTTCTTTTGATCGAACAACGCCACTACCACGTGCTGTAATGACTAAAATGCCCTCAACATGAGTAGGGTAGTTTCCTGTCTTTTTTTTGGGAGCAACCTGAGTGCTCGGCTTTTTTTGCATGGGGTAATACTAGCATAAAATATTGACATGAGCAAGAAAAAATGTATAATTTTGATAACCAAAAACTCGTTCCATGAAAAATCAGACTTCTCCCGTTTCTCCGCCAAACCCGTTTAGTAGTAAAGCCAATCCGACACTGATAGCAATACTTTTATTTGGTTATATAAGTGCTGGTGGCATGATGTTGCCACTTATATTTACAACTGTAGTAAAAAATTCCAACCAAACTATTACACTCCACGCCGACTTCTGGAAGCCAGTTATGTTTACATTTGGATCTTTTTTATATATGTTCCTAACTATCGTCGTTATTGTCTATATTTTTTTATGGGCCATACTAGCGCTATATACACATGCAACAGAGTAAAACTGCCCAAAAATTCAAAACCGCTCTCCTGGGCGGTTTTTTTACTACCATTTGCCAAATTTGTCCCCATCTGTTAATATAAGCGCCATGTTAAAGATCAGATTGCAACGAATCGGCCGCAAGAACCAGGCGCATTTCCGCGTCATTTTGACCGATCACAAGAACGCCGCTAAAACCGGTAAGTTCATCAAGGTTCTCGGTTCGTACAACCCACACTCGAGCGAATTTATCGTTGACGCAGAAGAGATCAAAAACCGCATCAAAACTGGTGCCCAGCTCTCAGATACTGTCCACAATTTCCTCGTTAAGCAAGGTGTCATCGAAGGCAAAAAGAAAAATGTGTTGCCGCTGAAGACTACCACAAAGAAGCGCAAAGAACTCAAGGCTGCATAGTCTTTTGTTTTTCAACAAGAAAATTCACCCAAATGGTATACACATTTGGTATACTTTATTTAGCAGTCAATCGAAACTGCCGCTTACCAGCAATTCGAATAATCTATGATGTCAGACCAAGAATTTCTGCAGTACGTCGTCACTGCACTCGTCGATACTCCAGCAGACGTGAAAATTAGCCGCAATGTTGATGAAATGGGAGTCCTTCTTACGCTTACTGTAAATCGCGAAGACATGGGCAAAATCATCGGTCGCGATGGACATACAGCCAAAGCCATCCGAACACTTCTCCGTGTTATTGGTATGAAAAACAATGCCCGTGTTAATCTCAAAATTAACGAACCAGAAGGAGGTTCAAACGAGCGTGCTCCAAAACCAACACAGGCTTCCTCTGTTGACGCTGCCATGGAAGATCTCAAAGGAATCTAACTATAAAAATCACCCATAGCTGGGTGATTTTTTATATTTTGATTTATTTGCAATTATCTCTAAAAAAGATAAAGTACATTTGTAATGCATTTTCATGTCATAACCATTTTCCCAACAATGTTTGATTCGTACCTCAGCGAGTCTATTTTGGCACGTGCCCTAAAAGAAAAGAAAATCAAAGTCAGTTTGTATGATCCTCGTCAGTATGTAACCGGAAAGTATAAAAAAGTTTGGCCCGACGGCAATGTTTCTCGAATTGTCGATGACCGCCCATACGGCGGAGGCCCCGGTATGATTTTGCGTGCTGAACCTGTACTCAAGGCTCTTGAAGTTGCACTCAAAAAAATAGAAAAATCGGGAAGTGGAAAAGTGAAAATTATTCATTTCTCGCCATCCGGTAAAAAATTTGATACAGCATTTGCCAAAACGACAGCAAAAAAATATACAGATATAGTCATGCTCGCTGGCCGTTATGAAGGAATCGACGCGCGTGTTGTCAAAATTGCCAAAACTTTTGTCGGTGCCGCCAATTTTTCTGATATTTCAATCGGAAACTATGTGCTCACTGGCGGCGAATTACCCGCCATGGTTTTGATCGACTCGATTTCTCGACAAATTGACGGCGTACTTGGGACATACGAATCCCTAGAAGAAGAACGCATTTCTGCGAGTGAATTTTATACTCGTCCCGAGATTTTAGAATGGAAAGGCAAAAAACACAAAGTTCCTGCTGTCCTACTTTCTGGTAATCATAAAGACATAGAGGATTGGAAATTGTCTAAAAAGGCGTAGATTTCTGTACCCTCAGTAGCCCTTACTTATGTAGCCATATCTGTGCACATTATGCCTCTTTACATATTTCCATTCCCGCTATATACTGTTGGCCTGATTGACGATTGTGTTATGGGGGCCTCAATCGACCAACTTCACTTCGGTGAAGAATTACCAGCTCATACCAAGGGAGAGGTATTGTGCATATATTAATATTAGAAAGGAAGTAAACGAGAAATCGGGTGACTGTTTTGTGGTCGCCATTTTTGTCGTTAACTTTTGCGTTTTTACATGGAAAAAACCAAGAACAGCCATAGCAACAGGCACATGGCTGCACGCGAAAAAAAGTACTTTTCAAAGTACAAAAAACCTTTCGTCGATTTTCCAAATCTTTTGGACACGCAAATCGCGTCGTACAAATGGTTGATCGAGGAAGGCATGAAAGAAGTGTTTAAGGAGTTTTCGCCGATTCACGATTATTCGGGTAAGAAATTTGAACTTTCGTTCGAATCATTCACTCTCGGAGAACCAAAGACCGACGAATCATATGCCAAGGAAAATAAAGTTTCCTTCGAGGCACCACTCAAAGCTCGCGTCAAATTAACAAATAAAGTTTCTGGTGGTTCTGATAAAGAACAGGAAATTTTCTTGACCGATGTTCCACTCATGACTGGACACGGTACTTTCATTATTAACGGTGTTGAACGCGTTATTGTTCCACAACTCGCTCGCTCATACGGCGTATTCTTCAATGAATCTGAACTCAAGGGTAAGCGTGTTTTCGGTGCCAAAATCATTCCAGCGCGTGGAGTTTGGATTGAAATAGAAACCGAGACTGATGGTGCTATATATGTACGCATCGACAAAAAGCGTAAATTTTCTGTTGGATCGCTCATTCGCGTTCTCGGACTTGAAACCGATGACAAAATCATCGCACAATTCAAAAACGATGATCACAAAAAGATAATTAAGCTTTCTCTCGAAAAAGATCCAGCCAAAGACCTCGGTGCGTCTTACATCGAAATATACAAACGTCTCCGCGATGGCGACCTTGCAACTCCAGACAATGCACGCGAATTTATTAATTCGCTTTTTGACACATCTCGCTATGATCTTTCACCTGTTGGACGACTTCGCTTCAATAAGCGCTTCAATAAGCCGCTTGATGCCAAGTCTCTTGAGCGTCGCTCACTAAATGCTGATGACCTCATCATGATCCTTGAGCACCTCATGGTCTTGAATGCCACGCCCGGCGCCAAGGCAGACGATATCGATCACCTCGCTCAGCGACGCGTTCGTTTCGTCGGTGAACTCCTCCAAGCAAAGTTCCGCACGGGTATGATGCAAATCAAGCGCAATATTCAGGATCGTATGTCGACTATCGACGCGACTCAAGCATTGCCAATTCAGATCATCAACCAGCGTCCACTCCAGGCGCGTGTGAAAGAATTCTTTACAACAAACCAACTTTCTCAATTTATGTCGCAGAACAACATTCTCGACGAAATCGAGCACTTGCGTCTCCTTTCGGCGCTAGGCCCAGGCGGTTTGTCCCGTGAACGTGCTGGCCTCGAAGTTCGTGACGTGCACACATCTCACTACGGTCGTGTATGTCCGATCCATACTCCAGAAGGTCCAAACATCGGTCTCATTTTGCACTTGTCTATTTATGCTCGCGTAAATGAATTCGGTATTATCGAAACTCCATACATTCGCGTCAAAAACGGCAAGATCACTGGAGAAATTGTCTACATGAATGCTCTTGAAGAAGAGTCATTTAACATTGCTCATGCTGGTGTTAAATATGATGAAAAAGGCAACCTGCTCGACACATTTGTCGAAGCTCGCGTCAAGACTTCTCCTGGTCTTGTTGAACGTGAAAAAGTTGACTTCATGGACGTAGCTTCAAACCAAGCATTCTCTATCGCAACAAGTATGATTCCTTTCCTTGAACATGACGACGCAAACCGCGCACTCATGGGATCGAACATGCAGAAACAAGCATTGCCATGTATCGTCCCCGAAGCTCCACTTGTTGCTACTGGGATAGAAGAACTTGCTTCTCGTGATACTGGTCGCCTTGTACTCGCTGCTGAAGCGGGAACTGTTGTCTCTGTTGACGCAAAACATGTAACTGTCGAAGGTGACAAGTCAGGCAAAAAAGTTGCTTACCCACTCGTCAATTTTGAACGAACAAACTACTTTACGGCATACCACCAGCGCCCAACGGTTTCTGTTGGTCAGAAAGTAAAGAAAGGTGATCTACTCGCTGATACTTCAACTTCTGACGGCGGACAAATCGCTATTGGTCAGAACGCACTCGTGGCTTTCATGTCATGGAATGGCGCAAACT
>CALRFB010000008.1:0-17905 GCA_943356455.1 Candidatus Nomurabacteria bacterium
TAGTCGTCCATCTGCCCCAACCATAGTCGGGATTGTATCGATATATGTACCAACAAGTTTAGAATACTCTCTGTGCTCCATGATTAGCGGAATGATCGGATGCGCATCTTCAAGCTCGGCCAAAACTTCGGCCTTTGTTGAAACCTTGCTCGTACGTGTTTTACGCTTGAGTCCGAGTTTGGTAAATAATATTTCTCTAAGTTGTTTTGGGGACGCCAGATTGAACTCTTCACCTGCGAGAGCCCACGCTTTTTTTTCAAGCTCAGTAATGAGGCCATGATACTCTTGTGACAACTTTTCAAAAACATGCTGGTCGATGCCAACACCATACTCTTCCATGTTGCGAACTATTGGATATATCGGTAGCTCAATTTCTTCATACACATGCTCGAGTTTTTCAGTATGTAAATCTGCCATGATTTTTTCTTTAGCTTTTTCAAAATTGTCAGTTTTAGCATATGACAAAATTTCTGACTCCCCAGCGTAACTGATATCAGAATTCACGAGCCAAAGTGCAATAGCAGTTTTTTCAATTTCTTCTTTGCTCATACTGCTCACCACCCGCACACCGACAGTTTCATTCGCACCGAACATTTTTTTAACTCGTGGAACCAGGCTACGGAATTCAAGTTCAGAAAAAGTTTTTTCTAGTTGCGTCGGATCTACGCCATCTTTCCAAGATTTTAGAGGCAATGTAAATTCTATCGGCGCATTGCGGGATATAGTCGCTAATGTTTTTGAAAACAAGGCTTCTTCCTCATTTTCGAGTAGTATGCCGATCAAGCGATCGGTAACTCCCGCAGCTTTGACTTTGTCTGGATTTTTTTTGAGCACGTTATACATATTCTCAATTGTGCCGAATGACTGTATCAACGTTGTTGCGGTTTTTTCACCGACTCCCGGCACGCCGATAATATTGTCAGACGGATCACCACGTAAACCTTTGTAGTCTGTAATATGTTCTGGCCCGAAACCGTAACGTTCGTTTACACCAGCTTCATCATAAATAATTGTATCGGTAATACCTTTTCGTAATGTAAAAACTTTGACGCGTTTTTTATCGACAAGTTGCAAAGTATCCATGTCCCCTGTCGCGATATATATTTCTATATTTTTAGTATCTTTGAGTTGTTCCACGATCGTACCCAGCATGTCATCGGCTTCATACCCAGGGCACGAATACACCGGGATTCCAAAATCTTCGAGTAGTTCTTTGGAACGAGCCAGTTGTGTTTTGAGTGCGTCGTCAATTGTTTTTCGTCCAGCTTTATAGCCTTCATACACTTCGTGGCGAAATGTTTTTTTGGGTAAATCGTAAGCCGCGATCACGTAGTCTGGTTTCAAATCCTCAACTATCTTAAAAAGCATAGTGGAAAGACCGTACAAACCCCCTGTCGGCTCGCCACTCGCTGTCGAAAAATCTGGCATGGCATGGTATGCACGATGTAAAATAGCGTGTGTATCGAGGAGAATAACGCGAGTTTTTGCGTTTTTTTTGGCTGGCATATAGAGGATTATAGCATTTTCAGACACATTTTCAGACACAGAAAAATCCTTGGTACAACCAAGGATTTTTCAAAAATGAGTTACGCTTTTTCTTCAATACTCACACTTCTTCCGTCGCCATCGTACTCTATTTTTAGATCTATGCGTCTGTCGGGCAGCCTGTCCCCCAAAAGCTCTGGCCATTCTATAACTATAAGATTTTTTGGGTCAGCGATTATTTCATGGAGACGAATTGTTGCAGCTTCTTCAGGTTTTTCAAAACGATATGCGTCAATGTGAATGAAGTTAGAAAAACGATTATTCTCACCACCATGTATGAGCGGGTATATTTTCATTATCACAAAAGTCGGTGAGATAATTTCATCTTCAATATCATATGACTTCGCAAGGTATTGAGTCAGGGTTGTTTTGCCTGCACCCAAATCACCCCAAAGTGCCACAATGGTAGCAGAATCACTTTTAAAATCTTCTATTGTTGTGCGTAAGGCAACCGCAACTCTGGCAAAATCACTTCCTTTTTTCGTTTCTAATTGCATGTAGTAACTATACCAAATACTATAAAAAACCCTTTTCAGGGGGTTTTTTTATATATTAATATCGATAATTTCTGCGCGTAATGAGGAGCGCAATAATGATGATGATCAGGATAAGTATCCAGAATAAGCAGCTACCACTTCCAAATATCGCTAGACCAGCAAGACCGTTACCACCACATGAGACATTGATAAGCGCGTAAGCGATTGCATCTCCTTGGTCATGCGTCATTGGGTTTGTGTAGACAGCTGTTGCTGTAGAAACGAGAGTATCTCCTGTGGCGTTTCGAGTATTTGCTGTGGCTTCGATACTAAACGAACCTTGTTCGTGTGAATCCAAATCACCAACAAGCACGGTTACTGTATTTGCTGCATCAGCATAACTACCACGGCTTGATCGCAAGAATGTTTCTTCTTTTGGCAAAATAACTTGCACGATAACATCACGCAATGTTTTACCAGTTAGATTTTGATATGTGACAGTGTAATTGACTGTGTCGCCAACACACATCGCACCAACACCAGAATCAATCGTGAGTTTGAGTAATGGACCACTTCCGCCAGTGTGTGTATTTACGTAAATAATTTTTGGACCGACACCATTGTCAGATGTATCAAAGAAATATGTCTGACCGGTTGCTGTACCAAGATTATTCTGCGCCATAGCACGATAGAAATAACGAGTTCCTGGTTGAAGATTTTGTAGGAAATCGCTAAATGTCGCACCGGTATTCATGGTCTGGTGTTGTGTTGCAGTACCGAGAGAATAGGTAGTTCCCCATTCAAACCATACTTGTGTATTTTGGTAATTTGTATATGTTGAACTACCTGTTGAATTGAGGAAGCCATTGATACGAGCTGACGTCTGAGCAATGTTGGAAGCAGAGACAGTTGTGACGACTGGTGGTTGCTGTTGCTGTACGGGTGGAACATACGTACTGTTTGTCGTACATGAAAGTATTGTGCCGTATGCTGTGCCACCTTGATTCTGCGCAACCGCTTCAAAATAATACGTCGTGTTTGGGATAAGACCACTTAGCGTGTAATTAAAATTACCCGATGTACCGTATTGTGATTGATTGCCAACTTGGTATCCAAGTGAATATGATGTGCCGTATTGGAACCATGTTGTTACATTTGAAGTACTGTTTGCGTAATAAGAACCAGCCATTGAAAATGATGTGTCTGTAGAATTACAGTTACCGGAAATTGTAGTAACTGTTGGCGCATTCTGTATTTGTGTTGTTGTAACAAATGAAAGAATCGTGCCACATGTTTGTGCTGTTGCTGTTGTGTCCGCGCACGCGCGGAAGTAGTATGTCGTATTTGGCATGAGGCCTGAAATGAATGCTTGCATAGTGCCGGACGATGCATTTATATATTGCATGGTTGTTTGATTGCCGAGACTTTGTGCTGTTCCCCACTCAAACCAATTTGTTGAAGAGCTTTGATTTGTTGCATACGAACCATTAAGTGTCGCACTGGTTTGGGTAATATTTGTTGCAGGTTGAGTAGTTGCTGTAACGTATGCCTGTTGAGTAATTGTATTGAATTCATCGTTGTCAGTGTAAGACGAACAACCCGGATCTGCTGGATAATCGATGAGGCCGTCTCCGTCATTGTCGAGATGATCATTACAAGCATATATAGTCTGAGTTGGTGTTGTACCAATTTGGAAGCGCGCTACAACTGAGCCCTGGTGACAAAATGTTTGTGAGCTAGGACATGTACTATCGGCCAGAATGTTGCCGATTGAAACTCCATTTGAACTAAACAATGCAGCTTCCTGTGAAGCTGAAAGATATTGTGGGGTTGTTACAGCTTGGTCAGGAAACCATGCAGCCGTCCCTGGAATGTAGGTAATCGTCTGTGGTATACCCGGGATAGTGACTGTGGCGTAGCCGAGATCGAGGTTGGCATTGCTTGCCCAAACACCGCCTGCAAAAATCTTGCTATTTACTGCCGGATTATTTTGTGGAGCAAGGCGAATGCGGGTATCTTGTGCTGTTTCATTACCAGTATTGTGGTAATACACGCGAACAGAAACCACTTGACCTTGGTTCATTGAAACTGTTGGTGACCAACATGTTGAACAACCAGGATTCTGTGTGTAGTTTGAAACCAGTGTTGTATCAAAGTCGTTTGGATTAGTATTAAATACTGTCGATGCGCTTGCTGTCGCAACTGACATGCAGAGAAATGCCACTGTGGCAAATGTTGCTATAAAAAAGATTTTTGAAAAATATTTCATCTGATTGTGATTGTTGCTTATTAATAATTGCTTCTGTTTCATTACTTTTAAAGATTCGAGCGCGCTTACGTTCAAATTCTTAAAAATAAGGAGGTCTGCATACGAGACCTCCTAGGTACTCTGTGTGTTTCAGGCACAGTCTGATTACTAACGGCGTCTCATGCCTCCACCCATATTTCCCATTTGTATTCTTGGCATTGGGGCTGGTGCAGACATACGTTGCGCTGGCATGGATTGTGCCATTCTCTGCGCGGGCATTTGTGCCGGTGCAGATTGTTGCATATGCGGTGGTTGACGATATGCCAACTCACG
Source organism: Candidatus Nomurabacteria bacterium (assembly GCA_943356455.1). Lineage (GTDB taxonomy): Bacteria > Patescibacteriota > Minisyncoccia > Phycocordibacterales > UBA9973 > JAGOSA01. The sequence goes on from CALRFB010000008.1 coordinate 4,603, forward strand.
AGCATTTGTGTTACGTGGTGCAGGTGCTTGTGCTGGTTGCATCGTCGGACTAGATTGCGGAGTAGCTACTTGTGGACGATTTTGTGCAACATTGTTGCGAACACCATTGTTACGAGCAAAATCATTTCGGGCAATATCATTGAACTGACTGTTGTTTACGTTATCAGAGTTTCTGGTGGGCGTATTCGTTTGTACAGGACGTGACATTGTCGCAGATCCACTTGGTTGCATACTTGGTTTCGAGCCCAATTGAGCACTAGGCGGACCACTTGGTCGTGGTGACATTGGTTGCATGTTCGTATTTGGACGAACAGCTGTTTTGGTCACATCGCTGTAAACGGGTTTTGCAGGTGCATTTGCAAACGCTGGCTGATTTCGCATTCCACTATTTTGTAGTGTGCGGTTTGGTTGAGCATTTTGTTGTTGCATTGCTGGACGAGTCACATCTGTATACGTAGCTCTTGAAACCGGAGAACTTGTTGTCGGTATATTTGGATTGCGAACTTTTCCGCCCCAAACCGTACCGCCACCATCTGGATTCCACGGATCAGGATACCCGCCCGTGCCTCCATTTGTTCCACCGTTTGTGCCACCAGTATTGCCTCCGTTATATCCACTGTTACCAGCGATATTTGGAAAGCTTCCATTCATACCTGGACCATTTTGTGGGTTTACAGGTCCACCGGTTCCGTTGCCGTTACCATTTTGTGGATTGACTGGACCGCCAGTACCATTTCCTGGACCCCAATTGCCGCCATTTCCGCCTGAAGTAGTCGGATAGTGAATGACAACTGGTGTTGTTGAATGATTGTCTACAGTAGATGTGTACGTGTGCGTGATTGGATTGTATGTCCAAACTGTCGACGAACTAGTTGAAGTGTTTGTTGTTGGGCTGTATATAGTGACGCTGTGGTCGCTATAATCGTAAAAAGTACTGTTGTTACTATTACTCATTGTCCAATTTTGAGACGGTTGCGGTTGTGAATAATTTCCACTACAACATCCGCCTCCTAAACCTCCACTGTAACCACCATACGAACTATAACCACCGAAACTCAGGCTTGCACTTACGCCGAAACTTGCGCCGACTGGCGGGCAATATACCGGAGTTGAATACGGAGTGTATGGAACACTCGTAGTAAGCGGTACATACGACTGAGCTTGAGGTTGTGTGTAGTAATTGTTGGTTACATACGTACTACCTCCATCTCCGTCTTGATCGACCGTAACCATTGCTGTTGCATTTGCATCAGCACCACCTGACTCAGCATGTTTTTCATCGTGAGCGACAGTAGTCGGAGTACTAGCGAGATTTTGGTCATCATTGTATTCCGTTGGTTGTTCGGTTTGTTGTTGTGGTTGTACAGTAGGTACAACATACATCGGGTTCATGCATGGCATATAACATACTGTTATATAGTCATTGCCCGTATACTCTGGGTTGATTGTTTTTCCCCAAATGATTACCTTGTATTCATTTGGATATTTTTTTCTCCCCACCTTCCCTTCGGAAGTTACAGGTAAAAAAGAACCGTCATCCGCAAGACCGAGCGGCATTTCCCACTCATTCGCAGGAATAGTATCGAAATACGGCAGAAGTTGATCGAAATTTTCAGCATAAAATACATCCGTTGTGATGCTTTTATTTTTAAGCTGTTCGTTCATACTTTCCGTTGTTTTCGATTTTAAATCCACGACTGAGCACCTAAGTGGTGTTCCGTTGGGATTTATTCCATTGGTGTATGTGGCCTTGATATCATCAAGACTGTAGTTGGCTCGATTTGGTTGATATTTCGCAACCGCGTGGAGCATTTTTTTTGGTCCGGCTGCATAGGCCGAAAAGCTGGTAGCGACAATAGCCGTTACAAGTAATCTGTAAAGGAACTTTTTCATCTTGTTTGAGATTTAGTATTTTCTTATATACTACCATTTATAAAGACAAAAGTCAAGCATTTTACTATTGCTTTTTTCCTATTCTAGCCTTATTTCATGGTACAATTTTGACATGCCGGAATTTGACGAATCTAAAGAGCTCAAGAGAATAGATGATCTTAAAAAGAAAGAGGAGGAAGAACTCATCCAAATGCTCGCCGAAGAGAAGTATCACGTTCAATATGTGAACTTGAACAATATTCCTATTGAAAATGAAGCTGTCCGCGCGATCCCCGAAAACGAGGCTCGGGCCATCGAAGCTGCGCCTTTCAAGATTTTGGGGCACACGCTACATGTAGCGGTGCATTCCCCTGAGCGTTCCGAGATCCAAGAGCTCCACAAAACACTTGCTAGTAAGGGTTTTGATACGGTTTTCTATATGGCGTCTCGAGCATCACTCGAAAAAGTCTGGGATCGATATAAAGAAATTTCTTATGCTGATCGCGTGAAATCTGGTTCACTTGATATTGCTGGCGACAAACTTATTGAAATCGGAAAAGATATTCACTCTATTGCCGACCTAACAACTGCTATCGAGAAAATCTCAGCAGATGATAAAACGCACAAAATTTCACACATGCTTGAAATTATTCTCGCAGGTGCTATTTCAATGAATGCATCCGACATCCATATCGAACCAGAAGAAGATCGCGTGCGTTTGCGCTATCGTCTCGATGGTGTTCTCGAAGATGTTTTGTTTTTTAATTACGATGTATACAAATATCTAATTTCTCGCGTCAAACTTTTGTCTGGGATGAAACTTACTGTGGTTAAAAACCAAGACGGCCGCTTCTCTATATGGGTTGGCGACTCTGAAATATCTGTGCGTGTCTCTGCTATTCCTGGTGCATACGGAGAATCAACTGTTATGCGTCTTCTCAATCCAAAATCAATTCAGGTTAATTTGGAGGAGCTTGGTATTGAACCAAAATTGTTCAAGGTTATTGAACATGAAATCAAAAAACCAAATGGACTTATCCTCATCACCGGTCCGACTGGTTCTGGTAAAACGACGACTCTTTATGCGTTTATTCGTCGTATTTACTCTGAAGAAATCAAGATTATTACGATTGAAGATCCGATCGAATACCATTTGAAAGGTATTACTCAAACCCAAACTGACAGCAAAAAAGGATATACGTTCCTCGAAGGTTTGCGTTCTGCTCTTCGTCAAGATCCAGACGTTATCATGGTGGGTGAAATCCGAGACCCAGAAACTGCGAAAATCGCCGTTGAATCTGCACTCACTGGTCACTTGGTTTTCTCTACACTCCACACCAACAATGCTGGCGGTGTCATCCCCCGCCTGATCGACCTCGATGTAAATGCTAAAATTTTAGTTTCTGCGTTGACTCTTTCTATGGCACAACGCTTGGTGCGAAAACTTTGTCCGATTTGTAAAATCAAACGCGACCCGACACCAGAAGAAGAAACACAGATGCGTAAAATTCTTACCGAAGCTGTTACTGAAGGAAAAAATATTGAAGCCTACGGAGTAAAAGCCGATCAAAAAATGGAGCTCCATGTTGCGAACGAAAAAGGCTGTGACAAATGTCACTCTGGTTACAAAGGACGTATTGGTGTGTTTGAAGCAATATATACTGATGAAAATTTGGAAAAAATTATTCCAAATAATCCATCCGAACGTGATATTAAAAAAGTCGGTGAACTCCAAGGCACACTCGATATGAAAGAAGATGGCGTCATCAAAGTCTTGAACGGTGTCACCTCACTCGAGGAGCTCACCAGCGTCGTTGATCTCGATGAAGAATAAAATTAGCAAATAAAAAAGGCCTTAAATCTCCAAACAATCCTTGAAACCCGAAGGAGACAAGTAAAGGTATTTTGAAGGATAGCCCCAGGAACGCAGCCGAAGCCATGCACCAGGACGTCCTTCGCAATACCCTATAGACGTTGATCCGATTGCTTAGAGATTCAAGACCTCTTCTCTTAAATCTGCTATTATTCATATGTAGCGACGAAACTGCTCGCCACAATTGTTTTTAAAACTGTGGATAAAAAGTGAATTGTGTGGATTACCGAAGCAACCTTATTTCACAACACATTTTTCTATTGCGAGTAATTAATCTGGTAAGAGTATAGCATAGACCGAAAAATATGTCAAGTAACGACACACCTATCAAAAAGAATACAGATGATGGCTTTCTCGACGTCACGCTCCGCCCTAGTACTTGGGATGACTATATAGGACAAGGCCATATCAAAGAAAACCTCAGGATTTTACTCGATGCTGCCAAAGAACGCGGCCACACTGCCGAGCATATTCTTTTTTATGGTCCTCCGGGTCTAGGCAAAACAACACTCGCCCACCTCATTGCCAAAGAAACAGGACGAAATATCAAAGTGACATCTGGTCCTGCTATCGAGCGTGTGGGTGATTTGGCGTCTATACTTACCAATCTCACACCTGGTGATATTCTTTTTGTCGATGAAATCCATCGATTAAATAAAATGATTGAAGAAGTTCTGTATCCTGCCATGGAGGGTGGGACTCTCGATATTATCATCGGCAAAGGTCCGTCTGCTCGAACGATACAGCTAGAACTTCCGCCGTTCACACTCATTGCGGCGACGACTCGTATATCGCTTTTGTCGTCGCCGCTCCGTTCCCGTTTTTCTGGAGGCACATTTCGACTTGAATATTACACACCAGAAGAAATCGAGCGTATCATTGCACGCTCTGCTAAAATTCTTGACGTCACACTCGACGGCGAAGCTCACAAAGAAATCGCTATGCGTAGCCGACGAACTCCTCGCACCGCAAACTATTTTTTGAAGCGTGTCCGCGACTATGCTCAGGTTCACAAAACCGAAGCCGGAACAGATGCTGCAAAAAAAGCATTAGCACTCCTTGGTGTAGATGAATTCGGTCTTACTCAAACAGATCGGTTACTACTCGAAGCTCTTATTGAAAAATTTGGTGGTGGCCCGGTTGGTGTTAAAACACTTGCTGCCGCAACGAGCGAAGAAGAAGGCACTATCGAAGATGTTATTGAACCATACCTTATACAAATCGGTTTTCTTGAGCGCACTCCTCGAGGTCGCGTCGCCACACAACGCGCACACGACCACCTCGGTTTTGAATGGAAAGAACCTAAAGAATAGAAGTTGAGGACGTATTGTATACTTACTCCATGAAAATAATCGGTATCGATCCAGGATATGACCGTAGTGGTATTGCTGTGATCGAGCATGATAAAGGTAAAGATGAACTTATCTTTTCTTGCCTAGTACAAACAAATAAAAAAGATGACATGCCTGTTCGCTTGGCTTCGCTTGCGACTGAGATAGAAACTATTATTCTGGAACACCAGCCAGATTTTTTGGTTATGGAACAACTCTTTATGTCGAAAAATGTTACGACGGTAATCGGGGTAGCGGAAGCACGTGGTGTTATATTGGCGGCTTGTGGACGTCACCATATACCGGCAAGAGAAGTTGGGCCGATGCAAGTCAAACTTGCTATAACCGGCTATGGTAAAGCCGAAAAATCGGCTGTTGAGACCATGGTAAGTAAATTGGTTACACTACCGGACCGAAAAATGATAGATGATGAAGTCGATGCTATCGCTATCGCCCTTGCAGGAAGTGCACTATTCGCTAGGTCATTTTCCTAATTTCTCCTCGAGGAATACTATTAAAATAAAGAAAATGAGGTTTTCCTCTTGCCAAGGAAATCACGATTTGCTACAAATACGTTTGTTACAAATTTTTTTATATTTATAAGGTAGCTCAATAACACATATGATTGATGATGATGAAAAAGTATTTCCAGTAGATGCCGATCTGGAAGAAGGTGAAATAGACTTCAATGTCGACCATTTCCCTGGTGCTGACCTTGAGGACGATTTCCTAGCGGAAGACGAGGCGGAAATTCCTCATGTTGGTCTCCACGTTGAAGATGATGAGGTTGTTGAACCAGTAGAAATAGAACTCTAAAGAAAAAACGCCATATGGCGTTTTTTCTTTTCATCTTATATTGATTTATGTAATTTTAATAAACCGACGCTTCCCTATTCTGTATATTCCAGGGAGAGCGGGTGAGAAAGGGTCGGTGACCGCCGTGTTTGTGCCGAGGTCGTGCACAGCCCCTTGTTCAACAAGCCTACGGAATTCACCTTTTGATTCGATGATAGTTGCTCGTAAAAGAATTTCAGAAAATGTCTCTCCTGGGTGAGCATCGATAGTGTCGATATCATCCGGTATTTCTTTCTTTTGAAAAGTCGCTATAAAGTGCGCTTCCGCGTCACTTGCTGCTTTGTCTCCGTGGTACCGTGCAACTATTTTTTTACCAAGTAGTATTTTCATATCACGTGGATTTACTCCTGAAGCAAGTTCTTTTTGTATCTGGTCGATTTCTTCTGTGGTTGATGCTGTCGCTAGGGAAAAATATTTTACGATCAAATCATCGTGAAGCGACATTACTTTACCAAACATGTCATTGGCTTCGTCTGTGATCAAGATAACATTACCCCAACTCGTAGACATTTTTCGCCCATCTGTACCTTCGAGCATAGCCGTCGTCAGTACGTCTTGTTCTGGTTGTCCGTAGTGTTTTTGTATTGTGCGTCCTGCTTTGAGATTAAAAAGTTGGTCGAAGCCACCGATTTCAACATTAGATTTTACAGCCACAGAATCGTACCCTTGCATGAGTGGATATAAGAATTCACGAAGCGAAATGTCTGTACCGGCTTCAATGCGGTCTTTAAAATTGCGACGTGATGACATTTGTTGTACAGAAAAACTTTCAGCGAGCTGGCTGATTTCCGCAAAATTGAGTTTTTTCAACCATGAACTGTTATAGGTAAATTCGGCTTTTTTAATATCAATTATTTTACCAATAATTTTTTTATATTCTTTCATGTTACGCTCAATTGTTTTACGATCGAGCATTGGCCGTTTTTCGATTTTGTCGGATGGGTCTCCGATCGTTGCTGTAAAATCTCCGACAATAATCACAATCTGGTGGCCGAGATCTTGAAAGGCTCGGAGTTTCCAAAGTGGCACTGCCCTGCCGAGGTGGATCGATGGACCTGTTGGGTCAATGCCAAATTTTATACGAAGTTTTTTTCCAGAAAGGAGTTGTTCACGGATGTGATCGAGCACAAAAACATCCTCAACACTCCTGCCCAAAAGCTCGTCAATTTTCCTAACATCAGTATCTATCTTCATGTGGTCAAATGTAACATAAAAACCACTCTTTCGTCACCATAGTGCGTGAAAGATATGAATACTAATGAAAAACACCGTGGTACTATATACGCTATGAGAAAGCATACATTTATTCCCCGCAAAGCTCTAAATATCGGATTTTCCATCCTGGGCGTACTCGCTATAGGTGTTGGTATTTTATTCATTTGGATCGGCACGGCAAAAATCCCGGATTTTCGTTCCATAAATGATCGAAAAATCCTCAATTCCACTAAAATTTATGATCGAACCGGAGAAACACTTCTCTATGACCTCCATGAAGATGTTAAAAGAACAGTGATTCCGTTTGATTCAATGGGAGATAATATCAAACATGCGACTGTGGCTATCGAAGACAAAGATTTCTATAACCACGGTGGTATTCGTGTCACATCTATTTTACGTGCCGTCCTTTCAAATATTTTTAAAGGCAGTTCACAGGGTGGGTCAACAATAACTCAACAAGTTATAAAGAATTCATTATTAACACAAGAAAAAAGTATTTCTCGTAAATTCAAAGAGTGGATTTTATCTATAAAAGTAGACAACACCCTCAGTAAAGATGAAATCTTGGCTCTCTACCTCAATGAAAATCCATACGGTGGTGCAGTGTATGGTATACAAGAAGCTTCACAGACTTATTTCAAAAAAAACCCTGCTGATCTAACTATTGCCGAATCAGCATACCTTGCTGCTATTCCTCAGTCACCAACTACATATTCTCCTTATGGGAAAAATATAGATAAGCTTAATGCCCGAAAAAATCTTGTTCTCAAAGATATGGTGGAACAAAAGTATATTACTCAGGCGCAATACGACGAAGCTAAAGCTGAAAAGGTTATCTTTCAACCAAAAGAACAAGCAAGTATTAAGGCTCCCCATTTTGTATTTTATGTTCGTGATTATTTACTCAACAAATATGGTGAAGATACTGTGTATACAGGGGGTTTGAAAGTTATAACTACATTGGATTGGGGCCTACAATCCAAGGGTGAAGCTATTGTAAAAGAGTGGGCAGCAAAAAACGAAAAAACATCTAAAGCCTCCGATGCTGCTCTGGTAGCAATCGATCCAAAAACTGGCCAAATTCTAACCATGGTAGGTAGCCGTGACTATTTTGGTAAAGCACTTCCAGAAGGCTGTATACCTGGAAAAGATTGCGCCTTTGATCCAAACTTCAATGCTGCTCTTTCTCCTCGTCAACCGGGTTCGTCTTTTAAACCATTTGCATATGCAACTGCATTCGAAAAGGGATTTTTACCTGAAACAGTTCTCTTTGATGTACCGACAGAGTTTTCTACAAGTTGTACATCAAATAAAAATTCTTGTTATAACCCCGACAACTTCGATAACTTATTTAAAGGACCGATTTCAATGCGTTCTGCTCTCGCAGAATCACGAAACGTACCTTCTGTAAAAACGCTATACCTTGCTGGTCTGAAAGATACATTAAAAACTGCAAAAGACATGGGTATACACACTCTTGGTGAGGCAAGTACATACGGTCTTACTCTCGTACTCGGAGGTGGTGAAGTCTCACTTCTTGATATGACAAGTGCGTATGGTGTATTTGCAAATAATGGTATTAGAAATCAACCAACGGCAATTATTTCAGTTACCGACAAAGACGGGGAAATAATTGAAGAATATTCACAAATAGAAGAGCAAGTTATTCCGAAAAATGTAGCACTTCAGATTTCAGATGTTCTTTCCGATAATAATGCTCGTATACCAACATTTGGTGCAAACTCCCCAATGTCATTCCCTGGACGTGATGTTGCAGGAAAAACTGGTACTACAAACGACAACCGCGACGCTTGGCTTGTTGGTTACACTCCATCTATTGCTGTTGGGGCGTGGTCCGGCAATAGTGATAACTCTAAAATGTTAAAAGGTGGCTCTGCTGTGTCGGGTCCACTTTGGCATGCATTTATGAATGAAGCTTTAAAAGTAATGCCAAATGAACAGTTTGAAGAATGGGATCGTCCCGTAAATTATGATCAACTTAAACCAGTTCTTCGTGGTCAGTGGCAAGGAGGTGTGAGTTACTTTATCGATACAATTTCAGGAGGTCTCGCAACAGAATTTACTCCAGATGAAACTAAAAAAGAAATTCTCACGACTGGTGTACATGATATCTTGTATTGGGTAAATAAAAATGACCCCACAGGTCCAGCACCATCAGACCCAAACAGTGACTCTCAATACCATCTTTGGGAACCTGGTGTTCAGAAATGGGTAGCTGAACATCCTAATTTAGTGACTGTAAGTGGTGGAACTCCTCCCTCGTACTCCGACAATGTGCACACACCAAATAATTCGATTGTAGTATCTATAACAAACCCAATAGCCAATAGTACAATCGATGCAAATACACTTACAACGATCTCTGTTTCCGCAAGTGGATCTGGATATATTCGTAAAGTAGATTATTTTGTAAACGACACCTATATCGGTACATCTGATTCGCTTCCTTTTAATTTTACTTTTACTCCAGTAAATATACCTGGTGTAGATTCTCCTACAACCATACGAGTTGTGGCAACGGACTCTGTTTACAATAAAAAAGAAACTACAACATCGGTAACAGTAAGTGGTTTATAAAATTATCGAATCTCGGTTATAGAAATACCCGCACCATTTAAAAGGCGCTGTATTTCTTTTGTTTTGGAAAGTAGCTCTTGTTTAACTACACCAGTTACTCGAACAGATAAAACCGTATCACGAAGAGAAATAGCATCTTTTTTGACTTCTATACCTATACCTTTTTTTATAGCGAAAGCTATTACTTCTTTTTCATCGTAAGCTTTGAGAATTTTCTTACGTAAATTATCTGAGAAAGATGCAAACGACTGCATATATTATCTATTCATAGGCATCATGAGGTATAAAAATCCTGAATCTCCAACACCACCAACAACAATAGGGCGGTTGGCTTCACTACATTCGATAGAAATACTATCGCTACCAATACTGTTTAAAACTTCAGATAAATATCTGTAATTTACAAGTACTTCAATTGGATTTCCTTTAATAGCGCCGGACACATCTGTTTTTTGTTCACCAACATCACTATTTTTTGAAGATAGAGAACATTTTTTTGTAGAAGGGTTAAGTGTAAAAGTTATTTGATTAAACTTTCCAGAGAATACGTTTGAAAGTCTGAGTGCCTGTATAAGGTCTGATTTGAGCATTACAGCATCTGTTGTGTGGTCTTTTGGGATAATCTGTCGGTAGTCAGGGAAGATGCCGTTAATGAGGCGACTAGTGACGTATATGCCATTTGCGGTAAAAGCAACTTGGTGTTCAGAAATTGTAATAGTAATATCATCATCGATTGATTCGAAAGTACGGACGATATCAGTAACATTTTTTAAAGGAATTAAAATTGATTCTAAATCGATAGGTTGTTTAAGTTTTATTTTCTTTTCTGCGAGTCTAAACGAGTCTGTGGCAACAAATACTAGTTCACTATTGTCTCCATACACATACACAGCTGCTATTTCTGGTTTTATATCTGAAACTGCACCCGCAAACATAACAGAACGGAAACCATCGAGTAATTTTTCTCTTGGGAGAGTGAATGAAACACCTTCCACTGTTGGTAATGTTGGAAAATCTTCATAAGGAACGCATTTTATTAAAGCATTACTTGTTTTTGATGCTAAACGAATATTGTCATTCTCTGTGGTAACAGTGACTTGGCTATTATTGGGGATATTGCCGAGGAAACTGTTGAGAACTGAACCAGTAATAGCAATCATCCCTTCTTCTTCAACCTTTGCCGGTATTTCAATTTCAATACCAAGACTAAGATTTGTAGCTCGAACCCTTAACGTTTTTCCTGATGCAACTAAAAGCAAAGAAGAGAGTGCTGGGAGTGCAACATTTTTTCCTGTAATTCTATCTGCAACACTCACAATCATTTTTAGTTTTTCACTTATACACTCTAATCTCATATCTTTATATATATAAATACTATTAATACTATTATCGCTGTGGATATGTGGATTACTTTTTAAACCTTTCTTTATATAGGTGCTTTGAGAAAGTGTTTTTCTGTATCTGGGGATAACACCTGCTCGTTTTCCACCTATTCACAGTCGGCTCAAGTTATCCTTTTTGACTCCACAGGTTATTCATTGGGTTTTCCAATAATAGTTATCCACTTATCCACCGACTTTTACACAGATTTGAATAATATTCTAATCTGTTCTACTTCATCTACTAGTGTTTGATCGACCTTTAAATCATTTCGAATTTTAAGGTGTGAGTGAATAACAGTTGTATGATCTTTACCACCGAGTTTTTGGCCAATAAGTGGATATGAAACATTGAAGTCTTCACGGAGAATATACATAATCACCTGTCGAGCCTTCACAATCTCTTTTCTACGAGTCTTTTCATATACTGTTGTCTCTTCTAGATTATAGAAATCGGTAATTATTTTAACAATATCCTTAACTGAGACGTTTTTCTTTGGTTTTACACTGTTTTTTATAAGGTTTTTGATTTCATTTATAGAAAGAGGTTTCTGTTTAAGTTGAGTTTGAACGATTATGGTATTTAAGACCCCCTCTAGTTCTCGGATATTACCTTGAATTGAGGTAGCAATAAATGAAACCACTTCATCTGTGATTTCTATACCCAATTGTCGACTTTTAGCCTTTAAAATAGCCACACGAGACTCATAATCTGGATCTCCGACGTCAACTATCATGCCGGCAGCAAAGCGAGATTTTAGGCGATCCTCAAGCCCAGGGATAAAGTTTGGGTGTTTATCAGAGGAAAAGATAATCTGCTTGTTTTGATCGTAAAAAGTATTAAACAAATGAAAGAGTTCCTCTTGGGTTTTCTCCATTTTTCCTATAAATTGGATGTCATCAATAACAATACAGTCGTATTTTCTATACTTTTCTTTAAATTGGAATGGATTTGACTTACTATTTCCCTGTAATGAGTTGATATAGTCGTTGGCGAACTTCTCAAGAGTTATGTAGTGAACTTTTTTATCAGGGTATTTCTCTTTGATGGCGTTGCCTGTTGCTTGGATTAGGTGTGTTTTTCCAAGACCAGTACTACCATATATAAAAAATGGGTTATACAGTGCTCCAGGCTTGTTAATAATAGCCTGACCTGCGGCGTAGGCTAGTTCATTGAACGAACCAACAATGAAAGTATCAAATGTATATCGAGGATTGAGGTTGTCGTCTTTATTTATATATAGATCTTTGAGAGGTAATTCTCTTGAAGGAAGGATATGAACCGGGCTTTCATCTCGGGTGCGGTCGCGGTCAAACTTGGTGATAGTAAACTCTACTCCCCTGACGTTTTCAGAGTAGTTCATAAGAACTTTTAGAATAAGTTTTTGATATTTTGTTATGAGCCACTCCCTTACAAATTCATTTGGTACACCGACGTATACCGTACCCGAATCTTCTTTTGAAATATGGGTATTTTTAAACCAAGTACTAAAGTTCGCTTTTGAAACATTCGTTTCGATCTCTTGAAGACAGCTATTCCAAATTTCTCTAGTATCAAGCATGGGATCATTATAGGCTGATTACTAGTGTCTGCATATCTTGATTTTTTTATTATAATATGTGGATAACTTGTTAATACTATGAAAAACAGCTTATTCTATATAGGTTAAACGAATCCACAGGTATTTTACTAAAAAATACATCAAGAAAAATTCAAGACCTCATGAGTATTGTCTAAATGATACAGGTGGTGTATAGTGCTCGCATGTCACAAACGTATCAGCCGAAAAAAAGAAAGCGCGCCAAGACCCACGGCTTCCTTGTTCGCGGTAAATCTGCAACCGGTAAACAGGTCCTCGTTCGCCGACGCCGCAAGGGACGCAAGGCTCTTACGGTTTCTGCTCACAAGAAATAATATGCTTCCCAAAGCTCAAAGAATGAAAGGAGAAGACGTAGATCTCCTTTTTTCTCGTGCCAAAATGGTAAAAAACCCTTTATTTTCAATCAAATATTTAAAAAATGAAGAAAATACTGGAAAAACAGGCAAAGTAAAAGGCAATAAGGGCATTTCTGTTGCTGTAGCCGCCTCAAAAAAGATTTTCAAAACAGCTGTAGAGAGAAATGCTACACGAAGACGGATATATGCTGCAGTGCGAACGGCACAAGTTACATCTATC
>CALRFB010000008.1:17915-20139 GCA_943356455.1 Candidatus Nomurabacteria bacterium
AAGCGTTACAGGCTCCGTATAAGACACTTGTTGAAGCAATAAGTAATGTATGCAAAAACTTAAAATAATACTCAAGAAAGCGATTATAGGACTTATTAAAGCCTATCAAAAACTTCTCTCTCCCGATCACAGCTTCCTAAAATATATTTTTCAAAAAAGAATGTGCCGTTTTCATCCAACTTGTTCAGAATATGCGATAGAAGCAATAGAAAAACATGGTCTTGGAAAAGGTATACCAATGTCACTCAAAAGAATTTCTCGTTGTCACCCCTGGAACGACGGAGGGTACGACCCAGTTGTATAGGCTTTGATTTTTGGTCCCATTCCGCTACAATACGTCCATGTTTAAGACCCTTTGGAACGTTATACTCTATAAACCTATATATAACCTCTTGATACTTCTGGTTATTTTCTTTGGAGGTAATGCCGGTGTTGCTGTTGTGGCTGTTACCCTGCTTGTTAAAATCGTGCTTTTGCCTTTTACCGCCAAAATGATAAAAAGCCAAGTTGCTATGAAGGCTATCGAGCCAAAGCTTCAGAAAATACGCGAAGAGCACGCTTCGGACAAGCAAATACAGAGCAAAAAGACGTTTGAACTCTACAAAGAACACAAAGTAAATCCTTTTACGGGGTGTTTGCTACTTTTAATACAGTTTCCCATTATTATCGCTGTTTACCAGGTTGTGCTCGGTGGTTTTGGACCACGGCCAGAACTTCTCTATGGTTTCGTACAATTCCCCCAGCATGTCAGCACCATGTTTCTCGGTCTCGATATTTCACAAAAGAGTCTTGTTCTAGCGCTTATTGTTGCTGGCTTACAATTCCTCCAAGCTTGGCTTACTGGTCGTGCTACTACGACAACAGCAGTAGCCACAACTTCATCAAACAACATGCAGGCTGACCTACAAAAAACCATGCAAACACAGATGAAATACTTTTTACCGGTTATGGTTGGTTTTATTACCTATAGTTTGCCAGCTGCTCTTGGTCTATACTGGGCAGTCAACATACTTGTAACAATTGCGCAGGAATACTACATTCGTAATCGATATTCAAAAATATATGAGCGAAACAATTAAGAAAATAATTGAAGATGTATTGTCCGCAGGTCAATTTCCATATGATGAAATCATCCTGCTCCCAGAAGAGATCGACACAATCGCTTGGTTTCAAATCCGATCAAACGATTCAAATCGTCTGATCGGTAAAAACGGAGAGACACTCGCTGCGATTAATCATATTGTTAAAAAAATCGCTGATGCCAAGATAAAAAGTGACGATAAAACCACTTCCCTTGAATTTTTCATAGACGTCAATGATTTTCAGAAAAAGAAAATTGACAATATTAAAACTGTGGCTCACATGATGGCCGAACGTGCACGTTTCTTTAAAAGCTCAGTGAATGTAGATCCCATGTCGCCTTTTGAACGCAAAATAATGCATGCATATTTAGCAAAACAGGCTGACATACAAACTCAATCAGAAGGTCTCGGACCCAATAGACATATTGTTATCAGATTTGTAGAAAATAAAGACGTTATATAAAAAGATATTTTATTAAATCCGCTTATTGGCGTAAATCTAATGACCAAAGCGAACCGTCTCTTTTATTTGTGAAAATGAGATATGTGTTGTTTGGATTGACTTGTAGGCTCACTGCATCAATAGAAGCTCCGATATCTGAAGGTACACCAATGATTTTTGCTGAGTATGTAGTTATGTCGATTTTATATAGTTGATCTACGAAACTTACACTTCCCTGATACCACAAATCTGGGTATGCGCCGTTTGCAAAATATGATGGTACTGCACAGTAGAGAATAGTTACTGATTGCCAAACACATTTTTCTGGTAGTGTTGTGACACCAGGCAGAGGAATTACATTTTTAGCGGCAGTGTTGTAAATACTGCTGGTAATACTTCCTTGTGATGAACGCGAAAACAAAATATTTTTACCGTCAGGGCTTGTTAGTGTTGTGAGGCCAGTAACACCACCAATAACTTTTTTCATAACTTTACTTGTGGTATCGATCGAATACATATAGCCTGCAATATCCGCAGACGGTTTTGTTGTAATCGTCACCATTTTGGCATTGGGCCAATCGGTCAGCCATTCACCGTATTCAAGCCCAAACAACTGTGCTTTTTTTGTTCCATCAGGAAGCGAAATTGTTCCAGTTGCACCACCCTTTCCATCGCCTTGAATTTTAAAAATCTTTGAACG
>CALRFB010000009.1 GCA_943356455.1 Candidatus Nomurabacteria bacterium
GGTGCGCGATAGAGGAGTCGAACCTCTGACCTACCCCACGTCAAGGGGTCGCTCTACCAACTGAGCTAACCGCGCAAAAGTACAAACCCTACCAAGACAGCTAACCGCGCAAAAGTACAAACCTGAAAGCGTCTTCCTACAATACCAAAAATTTTATACTTTTCAATAGCATTAGCCGCACCTTGACAAATCTGTGTATATGTGGATAATATATAAAACAAAACTCTTACAATATGGAAAAATACAAATGGATCGAAGTGCTCCAAAACGGCACTGGTCCAAAATGTGTGGACATCCACAATGCAGCAATACCCGATCAAGCGCTCAGAGACAAGACCAATAAGATATTCAATTTTGAGCAACCAAGCAATACTCTCCCCGATGAAATACTAGCCCTCTTTTGTATCAATGGTGTTTCAGGCAATCGTCCTGCAATAATCATAGATAAAGACGGCAACCTATGTTTCATTCAGTTGTTTCTACATGATCAGGACACGGAAAGTAATGCCAAAAAAGACATTGCGGCATGTGTTGAAAAACACAACATTAAAATCAAAAAGCTTCACACGGAGCACGTCTAAAGCAAATGGACCGAATCACAGATTCGGTCCATTTTTATGTGCCACTTTTATAATTCCACTTTTTTCTTATTTTATTCGTTTCCCGTACTCATCTCTTCTAGTAATTTGATCAGAGCATCGGACACCGCTTTGACTTCAGCATCGTTGTACATCGAAACAGCCAACACTGGTTTTTTCAATTTCTTAAATGCCTTTACCTCTTTTTCAACAATTTTGGGATCAACCAAATCAGTTTTGGTCAGAATAACTACTTCATCTTTATTTTCCAAACCTTTGCCATATGTTGTGAGCTCCTTGCGGATAGCTTCGTAGGCCCGCATCATGCCTTCATGTCCCGCTTCTGCAGTAATAAAATGTTCGAATGAAATGAGGTGAGCAATTATTTTTGTTTTTGTAATGTGGCGCAAGAATTTAGTTCCCAGACCTTTGCCCTCTGAAGCGCCTTCGATAATGCCTGGAATATCCGCAATAATGCGTCCATAAAAATCACCAAGGTTTGGGTCGAGTGTCGTAAAAGCATACGAACCGACCTTAGCGTGCGCCGCCGTAACCGCATTGAGCAAACTCGATTTTCCCGCATTTGGAAAACCAGCTAAACCAACATCGGCATAGAGTGAAAGTTCAATTTTAAAATGGCCTTCTTCGCCATCGTGACCAGGAGATGCACGGTGTGGGGCTTGGTTTGTGGAACTTTTAAAATGCTCATTGCCATGACCACCATTGCCTCCAGATAAAAGTTTGGCGCGGTCTCCTGCTTCGATAAGTTCATATGTACTGCCAGTGTCGAGATTTGTGATCGTGGAACCAACAGGAAGTTTTAAAATAGTATCTTCACCATTTGGTCCAGTTTTACTCCAACCTGCGCCGTCACCGCCGCGACCAGCTTTAACTTTTCTTTTCGCTTTATAGTCAGCCAACACAAAAACGTCGCGAACAGCTTCCGCGATAATGTCGCCACCTTTACCACCGTCGCCACCATTGGGGCCACCGCGATCGATAAATTTCTCGTGACGCCAACGGACTACTCCGTCGCCTCCACGACCAGCTTGAGCATGTATTTCTATTTCGTCTATGAGTGCCATGTGTCGTTACTTTACGACATTAAAGCGATTTTGGCAAGATTTACTGCGCCGGCTTCTGTTTGAGCTTTCACCATAAAAAGTCCATTGTGACAGAAAAGTGCATCTTCTACACCAGATACTTTTTGCAACTCTTCATCATGAAGCCCTGCCCAGGCGACTGGAAAAGGTTTTCGTTTTTCAAATGTTCCAGTTGTCGTACTCACAGCTTCTGCACTCCACGTACCGCTATTGTCTGGGTAAATATAGAAAAAAATACCGGGCAAGCTCGGTAAAATATCTACAAAATTGATTCGTTCATAATCGTGCGGAAATACGACAATAGCCGGATTGGCGCTTTCATTGTAGGTCGCAACGATTTCTCGCAAGGCTTTGATGCGGGCTTGTTGCACTATCATATATCTATCGAGAAAAGCTTTAGCTTTGGTTACTGCTCGCATAAACGCTTCGAACATTGCGGTTTCACTGCCGCGTTCCTGCCATGTAGGTTTTTCTATCATCATAAAAAGCGGTAGTGTTGGTACGTTAACCCCTTCGACAAGCATTTTGGCAACATCTTTACCATTGTCATATGCATCGATAGCACACACGAGGCTCGTATCTATTTTTTCCCAAAGCTCAGCGTCATTGCCACACAAGTATGGGCCAATATGTTTCCAAACTAAACCAAATGAAGCGTAAGGAATGGTATTTTCACGTACGCCTGCTCCCCCGCGCTGGTGGTGGTCAAACCTAAAACGTGTTGAGTCGTATTCACCACCAACATCGACGACAACATCGGCTTCAGCGATTTCGGCGGGGTGTCGGGTACGCATAACCTGCACTGGAGTACCGGGTACTTTTTTTTCCAAATACAGTAACCACGTTGCAATAGCAAAAACATCGTCGGTGTGGAACGAACCATTGTGCGCAGCGAGTGTGATGATGTTATTTTTTGGAGTAAATTCCATATTTTTACTATACACTATTCTTCCCAAATATCTTTTTCTAAAATATCTAACTTTGTTTCTGCGATTTCAATAATAAAATGGATAATACGCTGTACGATAATAAACCCAATCAAAAAAGCAAAAAACAGCAACATGAACTTGCGTATATCATGGCTAATATTGAACGCTGCCACAGAAAAAACAAAGCCGAGACCAAGAACGAGGAATGACCATGTCACATTTGATATGAGTTCGGCACGGTAGTACATCGAACGCCGCACCTTGGCAAAGCCAGCATAAATCAATACAAGGTTATTGAGTCCGAAAATAAATTTAGATATGAATATGGACCAAAATGGACGTTCTTTGAACTGAGGCAACAATGTATTAACCTTACGTACTACAAAGCGGAAAAAGCGTGATTTGGGATATTTGGCCCGTAAAAAACGTCCGAATCGATACCCGACAATCGTTTTAGTTAAACCGCCGGCGAGGGCAACTAGGTAAGCCTCACCAAATGTAAATGCACTGAGGTGAGCCAATACCCCGGCAACCAGCAGAGTAAATTCTCCTTCAAGAAAAACACCTAAAAATACAATAATGTAGCCCACAAGCTCATGGTTCTGAACAAATGTTGTGATAGCGTGGAAACTGATCATAGACTATTCACCAAATGCTTTATTCAAAATCCAGTTGAGTACGGAAATAACAAAAGCACCGATCACAGCCGACATAAATGTATCTATTGAGAAACCAGCGACTATGGTTGCCACAAACCAAAAGAATAAGCCGTTTAACACAACTGAGAAAAGTCCGAGAGTGAGGATATTTATCGGCAATGTCAAAATAGTGACGATTGGCTTTACAACAATATTGATAAACCCCAAAACTGCTGCCACAACGATTGCAGTAACAACACTGTTGACATGAATACCGTGCACGACGTACGGTGTCGCCAAAACTGCAAGTGTGAGCACTAACCAATGGATGATAATTTTCATATTTAAAAAAGTGATTCTACTATTTCTTTAACAAGTGTTCCATCAGCTTTGCCTTTGAGGTCTTTCATAATAACTCCAGTCAGCTGCCCGGCTTTGCTTTTGTCGGTGATACCGAGTTCTTCTTTCTTCATGCGAGCAAATGGTTCTATTTCTTCGCGCGACATAAGGCTTGGTAAGTACGTTTCTATAACGGCAAGCTGTGCTTCTTCTTCTTTAACCAAATCTTCACGTCCTCCGGTGCGATATTGGGTGATTGAATCTTTACGTTGTTTAGCGAGACGCATGAGCACTTTCTGGGCATCTTCGTCAGGCAAAATGTCCTGCGGAGTGTGACCTTTGGTGACAAGCTCGTTGGTAAAAGCGGCAGATACACCGCGAAGTGTATCGAGTCGGACGCTGTCTTTGGCTTTCATGGCGTGTTGTATGCCTTCTTTTATCTGTTCCTGAATCATATATTCATTTTACCATACGGATTCGAAACTTCTATAGATATGATAAAATGCTGATATGTCATATAAACTACTTTTTTTCGATACAGAAACTACAGGCAACCAAAGCGATGATCGTCTCTGTCAGATTGCATTTATGTGCGATGAGGCAATCGGTAATGAACTATTCAAACCACCACTTCCGATTTCGATCGATGCCATGACCGTGCACCACATCACCAACAAAATGACGGCGGATAAGCCGACATTCACCGAATCACCTGTTCACAAATATCTTTGTGAACAAGCATCGGACCCCAATACAATTTTTGTAGCCCACAATGCACCATTCGATTTGGCGATGTTAAAAAAAGAAGGCATAGAACCGAAAAGCTATATCTGCACGCTCAAAGTTATCCGCGCACTCGATGACGCAAACAAGATTCCTTCCTACAAACTACAGTACTTGCGCTATATGCTCGAAATTGAAATCGACGCGACAGCACATGACGCCATGGGCGATGTATTAGTTTTGGAAAAAGTCTATCGTCATATTGAGAAAATGGTTTGTGAAAAACGAAGCGTAGATACAGACGAAGCAATCCGCATCATGATGGAAATAAGCGAACAGCCTTCACTCCTCAAGCATATTTCTTTTGGTAAACATAAAGGGAAATCTGTTGCTGACGTTGCCAAAGAAGATAAGGGGTATTTGCTCTGGCTATACAATGAAAAGAAAAAGAACCCAGCTGACGAAGCAGACTGGCTCTATACGCTAGAATACTATTTAAAATAAAGGCTTTTTGGGGGTTTATTCGTTCGCTTGACTTTAGTGTTTTTTGGTGCTATAATACTAAAAAACATATACTATGAAAACTAAAGAAATGGTACTCATGTACCTTGCCGGAACAATGTTCCTGATCATCGGTTTATACTTTTTAGGTTTTGTCTACAAAGCTATACACTTTCTTGCAACATTTGCCAGCGAAAAAACATTTGTTTTTCTTTTCTTACTTACGGGGATATACATTGCCGTACGACAAATCAAAAAAAGAAAAACTGCGTAATGAGCCGGTGGTCAGCATTTTCCGACACGCTTGCTGTTGCCACTCGCAACATTTTCGAAACATTGTTCGGTACAAAACAACGTACGACAGTAACGATTATCGCTAGTGTTGTTCTATATTTTGTTTTGAATCCAAATGACTTTCAAACACTTCTCAATCTTATCGGTGCTTTAGTTAAAGCCATGATACTGATGGGTGTCGTCATCTTGGGATTTAAAATAATGTTTAGCAAGGTGAAAAAGTAGCAAGCCAAGAGCCGTTCACAATTGTGAACGGCTCTTTTTATTTCTATGTATCTAGTACCCACGATGCACATCAGTGTACATGTACGAGCTACTACTCAGTTTTTGGTTCGCTTGTACTATCTGTGTGTTCAGCATTTTCAGGACCTGTTCCCGATGCACCGTTCGAGCCATCCGCAGTGCCCGTGGTGGTGTCTCCAGAAGCACCTGCAGTTGCACCAGCTTTCTGCATTTCTTCACCAACTTTTGAAAGTGTGTCGGAAAGCGCAGTCGTTGCAGTTTTAATAGTTTCCAAGTCTGTTCCCTCTTTAGCAGTTTTAAGTTCTGCTATTTTATCTTCGACTGCTTTTTTGGTTTCAGCCGAGATTTTATCGCCGTAGTCTTTTAAACTTTTTTCAGCTGTGAAAATCATTTGTTCACCAAGATTTTTTACTTCAACGAGATCTTTTTTCTTGGCATCTTCGTCAGCGTGAATTTCAGCTTCTTTCTTCATGCGTTCGATATCTGCATCAGAGAGGCCCGAGCGGGCTTCGATACGAATTGTTTGCTCTTTGCCAGACGCTTTATCTTTGGCTTTAACCTGCAAAATACCGTTGGCGTCAACATCGAACATCACTTCGATTTGTGGCATACCGCGCTGTGCAGGCGGAATACCGTCGAGTATAAACCGACCGAGTGATTTATTATCAGCTGCCATTGGGCGTTCACCTTGCACGATGTGTATTTCCACTTGCGTCTGATTATCGGCTGCAGTTGAAAACACTTGAGTCTTTGAAGTCGGAATAGTCATATTGCGTTCGACGAGTTTCGTCGCAACTCCACCGAGAGTTTCGATACCGAGCGAAAGCGGGATAACATCGAGCAAGAGCACATCTTTGACATCACCTTGGAGCACACCAGCTTGGACAGCAGCACCGAGTGCTACAACTTCGTCGGGGTTGATCGAACGATTTGGCTCCTTGTTGAAAAGTTTTTTAACTTCTTCAATAAGTTTTGGCATGCGGGTCTGTCCGCCGACGAGTATCACTTCATTTATTTCATCCATTTTAAATGGTGAAGCTTCCATGGCACGTTTCGTTATCATAATAGCGCGAGTAATGTATTCATCTGCGATTTCTTCAAGCTTGGCACGCGTCATTTTCATGAGTAAGTGCTGCGGACCTTCGGCTGTTGACATGATAAATGGAATATTGATTTCAGTTTCATTTGTTGTCGAAAGTTCAATCTTGGCTTTTTCTGCAGCCTCATCGAGTCGCTGGAGAGCAAGCGGATCTTTTGAAACATCAACACCAGATTCTTTTTTATATTCATCTGCAATGTAGCGAATGATTTTTTTATCAACATCGCGACCGCCGAGGTGGTGATCTCCGTCGGTCGATTTTACTTCGATAACGTCATTGCCTACTTCGAGAACAGAAACATCGAATGTTCCGCCCCCAAAGTCGAAGACAACAATTTTTTCATCTTTTTTTGTAGAAAAACCGTAGGCGAGAGCGGCGGCAGTTGGTTCGTTGATAATGCGCATAACTTCAAGACCTGCGATAGCACCAGCATCTTTTGTGGCTTTACGTTGTGCATCGTTAAAGTAAGCTGGGACAGTGATCACGGCTTGAGTGATTTTCTCACCAAGTTTAGCTTCGGCATCTGCCTTGAGTTTGCCCAGTATCATGGCTGAAATCTCTTCTGGACGCATCGATTCACCACCGATAATAGCTTTGACACCGCCATCTTCAGCCCGTTCGATTTTATAACTTGCGGTTTCCTTGTCGGAATTGAGTTCAGCATCTTCGAAACGGTGACCCATGAAGCGTTTGATTCCGTAAATCGTATTTTGTGGATTTGTAACAGCCTGACGTTTTGCAAGCTGTCCGACGAGACGTTCTCCGGTTTTAGAAATCGCAACAATAGACGGTGTTGTACGAGCACCTTCGGTGTTTTCGATAATTTTTGGCTGTCCACCTTCGATGATGGCAACAGCTGAGTTTGTAGTTCCTAGGTCGATACCAATTATTTTTGACATATATGTATATTATTATTGATAATTTATAAATAAAAACGTATTCGTCGTTTTTTTTACTTTTACTTTTTATCTTCTCCGTTTTTCATGTCTCCTGCTTTAAAATCTGCTGACTGAAATGGGCTTTGGATTTCTGGCACTGACATATCAATCACACCAAATTGTTTTTCATAATTTTCAATTTGTTGTGTGAAAAACATAGCAATGCTTTTGGCGATTTTTGGTGTCGTAGCATAGTTGTCCAGGTTATTACCAGACGCCACGCTAAACATAATCGCCTCTTTGTTGAATGCTCCAAGAGCACCATCGCAGAATTTCTTGGGTAACATATTAAAATCTACTTTTGTTGGATCTATCATGTGCTTATTATAAACATTACTGATATTTTGACAAGTATTTCGTGACCGCCAATTCCTTGTCAAATACATAATACCATATTAAACTATGTCTGCAATGAAAAAGAGCTCCAAAAATCCCAGAAATTCACCTCAATCGGCAATTTTAAAGGTACTCAGCCGAAAAAAAGCTGTATCTGTTGATCAGCTTAAAAATGAAGCCGAAAATAGCCTCGTAGGCGACTTAAAGGCTCATTATAAAGAAAACGTAAAGCCTTCATATGCTATTTCTCGTACCCTAAAAGCCATGGTAGACGGAGGTTTGGCAGAAATTCTGTCGGCTGGCCAAAGTGACTTTGTCAGAATAACCGCTGTTGGTAGACAAAAGCTGTATAGGGACGAATTATCGAGCACCACTATGCCAATATCTCGTACGTGGGACAGCAAATGGCGATTTATCATGCTGGACCTACCGGAAGATCGAAAAAATGAACGCGAAGCTTTGCGATATCTTTTGAAAAAAGCTGGTTTTGCCCTTTTGAAAAATTCGGTTTGGGTTTCACCTTTCCCTTTTGAGCAATTCTTCACAAATATAAAAAAAGATTTGGGCCTATCGGCAGAAATGATGATAGTGACAACAGACACGATCGATCCTGACACTGAAAAAATACTTTTCGACATATTTGGAAAGTAAAAAAACCCTCTGTTAAGAGGGTTTTATTCATAATAAGATTTTAAGAAGTAACCTCAGTGGAAACTTCTTTTGCAACACTAGGTGTGTTTGAGGCATTATTTTCCGCCTCTGTTTCATCTAGCATTAGTGGACCGAGGATGCCATTCAATGGAAGACCGGCCTTGCGAGCAAGTTTCGCCATTCTTTTAATAGCAGAAGCACGTTTTTTCTTTTGTGCTGTGGTTTTCGATGGATAATAATAATCCATTTCTTTTTTCATTTCTGCTCTGCTCATGCACGGTGGAATGATAACACCGTTTGGAAGTTGCACTTCAGCAACTTCAGTTGTTTCGTTGAAGATAACGTAGCCCTTGGCGCGTTTCTTGCTTTTGTTTTTTGCCATAGAAATAATATTTAATTGTTAGAAGATTTGTTTTTATACTACACTGCTTTTCATATTTGTCAAATAAAAAAAACATAAGGGTTACTTATGTTTTTTCTTGGTTTTTAATTCTGCTTGTTTCTTCACCAACACTGCTTGGAACGTTGTCCAAACTGACCAGGTGTAATTTTCAAACGTCACCAATCGCACTATTGTGTCGTATGAAAATTCATCGAGTAACTTGGCATACAATTCTGCTGCATAGTCGTTTGGAATCGTTGCTACAGAATAGCAGTCGATAATTACGGATTTTTGTCTTCGTAAATAGATTGCAATATTCTCTCGGACTGGGCCGGCTTTTTGTGGATACTTAAAAAACAAGCGCTGAAACTTTAGTTGCATTTCCATGAGCTATTTTTGGCCACTATAGCACACATGCGTCATGGTACAAATATAGCTTTTAGAATAGGCTAGGCAGCTTCGTTCATGTGTTGCTCGTCATTGTGCTCATGGTTGCGTTCGGTGTATTCTGTGTGCATATCTCCTGTCTTTTGTCTGCCATATTTTGCTTTGAGTATTTCGAAACTTGAGTGTTCTATCTCTTCGAGCAATATTGCTTCTGCTTCTGGCGACAGTCCGGCAAGTGGAATAGCCTGCGCTATTTCAGTCATGAGAATATGTTGATCTACATCGGTTAGTCCGTTGTTGGTATGGGGTTTTTTATCAATCAAAGCCGCAACAAGTTTTTGCTTGAAAGTCGGCTCGTTGTGTGGGGCATTTTCTATAGAGAATTCCATATTATTTTTCAAAAACATTTACTCGTGCTGGGCGGAACACTTTATCGCCGTTTTTGTATCCCTTTTGGATAATCTGCGCGACGGTGTGGTCGGTGTCATTTTCTCCAGCAGGTATAGTGTTCATCGCTTCGTGGAGCATTGGGTCGATTGGGTCGCCAATCTGGACTGCGATCTCTTCAATGCCATTTTCGGCGAGCACTTTCAAAAGTTGCTGGTGAATGTACTCTACACCGACACGCCAGTTTTTTTCAACTTTTTCCCAGGCTTCTTTGTTTGCAAATGCCATGTCGTATGCATCCAGAACCGGCAGAAGCTCTTCAGCAAAATGCTCACGCGCCATGGCTTCGATCTTGCGATTGTGATCGATTTCACCTTTTTTATAATTCATAAAGTCAGCTCGCTCGCGTTGCCAGCTGGTCAGGTATTCTTGTTTTTCATGCTGGGCTTGCTTGAGGTCTTTCCGAATCTTTTTCAACGTAGCTTTTAAATCTTCTTCTCCGTCAGCATTGTATTCAAACTGCACAATATCCTCGGCATCATCCTGGATGTCGGTTTCTAGCGGTGTATGTAGGTTGTTGTTTTCTTCGTCTGTCATACGTGGCAATTATACTCAGATCTGGCTTTGTTTCAAACTTTCAAAATCTGCGGGCGTATTAACTTGCAACCAGGATTCAATATCGACCACACGTATCGGAAAAAGGCTTTGATTACCAGTAAACATTTGAGGTAAACCGTATTCACTTTCACCGATCTTTACCGGTTGTAAATCGAATATACCTTTATGTAAAACATAACTTCCTGTGGCTATGCGGGTGCCTTCTTTCTTTTCCTCGTCTGTTTGTGAACGAAAACGGCTAAAATAACCTGCTTCATCTGTTTCAATTGCATAGTATGCAGGCATTATTTTTTTACATACTCCCATAGCTTGTTTTTCTGAAATCAATTTTTTCAAATCTGATTGTATGACGACATCATCGCCACTCAAAACCAAAAAGCGATCACTCACAATATACGGCTTTGCCGCAAGTAACGCTCCGTATGTTCCCTTGGTTTCACCTTGTTCAGCAAAAATAATTTTTCGGTGAGCGTATTTTTCTGAGAAATGGTTTCGGACTTGTTCTTTTAAATGATCGACGACAATAATAATGCGATCTATCTCTTCTGGTAATGCATCAACAATGTAGTCAATTATTTTTTTGCTATGCTTGATTTCTAGCAATGGTTTTGGTGTTTTTTCTGTATACGGCAGTAAGCGTGTGCCTTTCCCGGCGGCAAAAATGACTGTATCCATGGGAGTATTATACATAAAAAAAACCGATACATTTTGTATCGGTTTTGTCTCTCAGTTTCGTCTTACACCGTTAGTAGTGGTGCGTGTACGTCTCCAGAAATCGAAACAGGGTCGGACAGTCGTGTTTCAAAAGGTGCAGCCTGATTGGACTGTTTCCAGTTGATGTAATGGCACACCATGCGAAGATAGCCGAGACCGATAGTATCACGATCTGGACACCCAACAAGATCGATAATTTCTTTGTGCGAAAAATATTTAAATTCACCTAATTCTTGTGAAGGACTAGGCTCACCTGCAAATACTTTTGCACGATATAGAAATACGACCCCATTGGTTTCAGCGACTCCGCGCACAATCTGCATCATGAGTCCGACAAGTTCAATATCTTTTTCGTAAAAATGTATGCCTGTTTCTTCTGCCATTTCCGTACACGCTGCGTGGCGAGGATGTTCACCACGATCAATGCCACCGCCTGGCAACATAAATCGATACTTACCATCGGTTTCGCTAGGGAAATTACTTTTTCCAAAAAGGATTTCGCCTTTTTCGTTTTCATAAATTAAGTTTGCGCCATTGAGACGTTTAACTTTTTCGCGATATTTCCGAGCTTCGGAAATACGGTCTAGGGTTATTTCGTTTTCTACCATGAGATGAGCTTTTATCGGACTATAGCACAAAACCGATATTCATACTTATTGTCGTACTACCCTGTAGATATTCCCGGCAACATCATCCGAAATATAGAGGTTTTTGTCTAGACCAAATGTGACGGCAACGGGGCGGCCGATTTTTTGTCCATCAGCTGTAAGCCAGCCAGTAATAAAGTCTTCTATAGAAACATAATTTCCAGCACTATCGAGGGTGATTTTGGTGATTTTATAACCTGTTGGAACGGTGCGGTTCCAAGAGCCGTGGAAAGCCACGAAAAGCGACGTGGTAGAAGTCGGAGAAGCGGGGGCCGAAGCAGTCACACCCCAGTCACTCGGCATAAATGCCAAACCTAGCGGCGCAGAATGAGCCTGGATGTCAATAAACGATGGCGTTTCGAAAGGCTCCATACAAGGATTGCGAATATACGTTTTTGTATCGTATACGTCATCGTGGACATTTTTACTGTAGCAGTTGGGCCAGCCATAATCTTTGCCTGGTTCGATGATATTGATCTCATCCGGAGGTATTTCGTCACCAAGTCCGTCGCGACCCATTTCAGTGGCATAGAGTTTGCCGTCAGTTGGATTGATAGCCATGAAAACTGAATTCCGTAGACCGCGTGCGTATTCAGTCATTTTGCTGGTGGAAATTGTATATGCCATGATCCGTCCGCGCATCATGTCGTTTTCAACACATGCATTGCACGATGAACCGACGGATATGAGCAATGTATTTTGATCAGGCAATAAAAGGAGGGAGCGCGTAAAGTGCAAATCCGTAGCAGTAGTTGGAAAATCTGCCAATTTTTTAGGATTACTTGCCGTACCTGTTGCGAGATCATAGTCGTAGCTCGTGAGCTTGCTGGCTTGGGCAACAAAAAGTGCGCAGACATCGGCATTTGTTGGACACAACAATGCAAGACCGTGTGGTTTATTTAAACTTGAAATGATCGGTGTAGTTGTGTCGGCAGTTCCGTCAGCGCTCGAATCCACGATTGACACTATTCGTCCTTCACTTGTTTCAGAAACAAGCATGCGACCTTTTGGGTCAAAAGCAATAACGCGTGCATCCTTGATATTTTTAGCAAAAATATTCATCGCATATCCGTCTCGGATACTGAGCTCGGCGATAAATGGATCGTTTGTGGGATTTTTAGCCGAAGGAGAATTGGCAGTGACGCTTTGGTCTATATGTTTCGTACCAGGAATATGTATAGTTCCGTTTGTATATTTGTATACAAAAATACCAGCAGCCACTAGGGCGATACAAATTGCGGCAATAGTAAGTCGCCGTGCCGGATGGTTTTCCATGAGTATATTGTAGCACTATTTGTTCTTACGCATTTTCCCCTGCAACAAAACCTGTAGTCCAGCAGAGTTGCAGAGAATATCCTCCCGAGGGGCGGTTCACATGGAGCAAGTCCCCTGTGAGGTATAGGTTTGAAAGTATTTTCGAACGCATGGTTTTCATGTCGATTTCAGTTAGTGGCACGCCGCCATCTGCAACAACCGCCCTATCAAAACCCATCAGTCCGACAATACGCACTGGTAGTGCTTTCAAAAGTCGGGCGATCTCTTTGCGTTCGTCGCGGGTTACACTGTGCACTTTTTTTGTCGTATCAAAAGACACAAGTGTCATGATGCCGTCAGCAGTACCTTCCGGACAAACTTCTTTAAAAATATTTTTTAAATCTTTATTTTTATATTTATCAAATGTCGCTGTGATTGTGCGATCGAGCGCACCGAGGTCGGTGTCTGGGTAGGCATCGATAGTAGCGGTGACGGCACCTGATGTGAGCAAGTCATTTACTTTTCCAGCAGCATTTAAAATAAGCGGACCAGAAAGTCCAAAATGCGTAAAAAGTATTTTGCCAGTTTCTGAAAATGCTTTTTTTGCAACAATCGTGCCGTCTTTGTTTTCTGTTTCGCACCAAAATGTTATTTTCATAAATGAAAGCGAAGTGCCGGCCAGCATTTTGACCCAAGCATCTTCGACTTCGATCGGTACGATCGTCGGCGTGGGTTTTTTGACGGTGTGGCCAAGCTCGCGCAGCCATTCAAAACCATCACCCGTCGAACCAGTTTCTGGGTGCGAAACGCCCCCAGTTGCTAGGATAAATGCTTTGGCACGAAATATACCTTGGTTGGTTTCAACGGCTGTGATTTTTTGCTGTAGAACGTCCTTGGTTTTTTTATTTGTATTGTTTTCGTTTAAAGCGTCGCTATTTTCTAGGTGTATATTTTCCGTGATGATATTTTTTACCGGGCAATTTTCTTTTATCAAAACACCATTGTCTTTGATGAACTTTTCCATAGCACGTTCGACATCGCTCGCTTTTTCTGTTCGTGGAAATGCACGATTGCGCGCCTGCACGACGAGCGGAAGCTTGAGCGATGTGAACAAATCAAACGTACTCTGCACACCAAAACGTGCAAATGGAGAATAGAGAAAGTCGGACGCTGGTCCGTAGTGAGCGAGGAGTTTGTGCACGTCAAATTCGGCGTTCGTGACATTGCAACGACCACCACCGGTTATGCGTAGCTTTTCGCCTAATCGTCGATTTTTCTCCAAAATAAGGACTTTTTTGCCAAGTTTCCCAGCAGTACCCGCGGCCATCATGCCCGCAGCACCACCACCAACCACAATGACATCGAAAAGTTCGTCTTGTAATTTCATAGGGCAAATATAGCACAAAATAAGGTAAAACCGCCCTGGCGTGGACGGTTTTACTGTGAGTAATTTTTTCAGAATTTATTTCACTTTTATTTCCGTAAACTTAATGCTTTTTGGAAGTTCAAATTTTGCCGGAACAGCTGTCCATACCTGGCAGTCGTAATCGCCGATTTGTGAAGCGTCCCAAGAATAGCTGCCATTTGCTGAAGCATTTGTATTTGTTCCCGTTGTGCTGTCGGCTGGAATTTTTACTTTGTATCCAGTGTTAGACATAGATGACCAAGAGTATGAGTAACCGTTGACCATGGTGAAGTTCGAAGTGATGTTCATTCCTTGTGTTGAAGTTGTGAATTCACCGTGCATTTTTGCATTTGCGGAGCCAGTATTTATACCTGTCTCTGCACCCGCGCCGTCGATCCAAACTTTACCAGTTGTGTCGACGTTATTTACAGATTGATGCACAGTACATTCATATGAAGCACCTTGAACTCCCTGTTTGAGGAAAACGTCGAATGCCATTTTCTTGCCATTTGTTTGCGCACCATTCATATCGCGATTTGGTTGATAGTCGGGACCGTTTGGATTTTCGTTCGTTTGTGTCATGCCACGGGGACCACCTACTGTTAGATCAGGTGTCGCTGGCTTTTTAGTGATAAGAAATACTCCTCCCGCGATGACTATGATGACGATTATTGTCGTGATTATGTTTTTGGGCATGGGTTTATTATAGTAAATTTAAAACACCAAGACCATTACAGTTTTTGGAACACAAAAAGATGCTCGTGCATGATTAACAAGAAATTTGCTTCCTGAGACTTTTTAACCCAAAAACCTGTTGCTTTGCAGTTAAACTGACGTTTAATAATATCCTCCTTCAGCTCGAATCCCACTTTCAAAAAACGTTCCATTACCTTAAAGGCTAATGGCTGGTACATCTTATTTCTACGTGTATCACCAATAAGAATTGCACAATATTTACCCTTCTTTAAAACTCGATATAGCTCCTTTGCCACTTTTTCTATTTCATCTATAAATATATCGATTTTATGAATATTAGATAAATCTTCTTTGATTTTACCGTCATTATATTTAATTATATCTACATACGGAGGATGGGTAAGTATAAAATCAAAACTAGCGTCCTTAAATTTAACTAATTTTCTAGCATCTCTTTTAACAACTTTTTGCCATGAATCATTTTCAATCTCAAATTCGAGACACTTTCTGGTTCTAATTAAAGCACCGTCATTTACATCAGAACAAACAATATTTCTGTTCAAAATTTTTGCCTCGATGGCAGTGGTTCCACCACCTATCATTGGGTCTAGTAGTATATCCTTTTCACTTGAATAACGAAGGATGAGGTTTCGTACAACTTCAGGAGACCAATTTCCTCGCCAGTCTGACGTGTGAGTGGCCCATTTACCACGACGAGGGAAAGCCCAGACCGTTGTACATTCTAGTTCAAAATTTTTAGGATGCAGGCTAGAATCTTTTGCTTTCATTAATTAAATAATTTTATATTTTTTAGCTTTTACTAATTTAATAGAATCGTAACTATTTTTATCTGCAAACCGATATTGCCATATCAAATAATCATCTACTCTTTTTTCAAAGAAAAGCAGGATGACCTCTTTATTTGAATGTTCAGACCATTGCCTGAACGGATAATATAGTTGTCTAATGATTGTGTTTTTAGTCGTTGAGTTTTTTGCCTCTATTAGAACAATCTTATCTTTGCCTTCGTATCCAGCATCAACCTCTGTTTGAACTGATTCTGTCTCAATAATATTATTTCCAACTTTGTAAGTAAATTCAGGAGTATATTTTCTACCCCTAATTGTTAGTACCAAGCTTGGATCACCAATGAATGTTCGTATGAGACTAGAGGCATAAGCAAAATCAAGATGCTGCATTTCTGAATTTCCGATTTTGGTTGTATCAAGTTCAAAATCTAATTTAGTATTATATATCTCTGCCTCTCCATCAATATCAGGTATATCTAGATAGCCTTCACCTTTTAAAATAGCATATTGACCATTTTTTACAGGCAGTAAAATCAGGCCATTATCTCGCATAATTTCAGGTAGACTCTCTCTCGTATCCATTTTACATAAAATACGAACTTCCTTTTCGCCTGTATTTTGAAAATCTTGAACAGATTTCTTTATTTCGCTCGCAGAAAGATAAAAGGGTGATTTAGAAAAATCATGCTCAAGAATTTTATTGTCTTCAAATACCTTTTTCCAAGAATTATTATTCGCCATGTGTTATATATTAGTAGTTTGTTATAAGGACCTCAGTTATTTTCCCTCTTCCTGAACCCTTTGAGTTTATCGCCCTACCTGCTTCAACCTTATTAATACTTATACCTTTATATCCACTATAAATTTTATTTATAAACCCCGAGTCTGAATTCGAAAGCATCACAAAACATCCGCGCTTTTGTAATTCAAGAAAAGTGTCTCTCAACTCCAATTGTTCTTTATCTAAAAATGATTCCTTGGTGTAAGCAGTAAAAGTTGAGGTTTTACTTACTGGGTAGTATGGAGGATCAAAATAGATAAAATCACCCTTTTTGACATGCTTCAAAATAGCCTTGTAGTCTTGATGTTTAATTTGAACTTTTTGCAAAGCTTTAGATACTTTCCTGAGGTTTGTCTCATCACAAACCAAAGGATTATTATGTTTACCATATGGAACATTAAATTTTCCTTTAGAGTTTACTCTATACATGCCATTGAAACACGTTCTATTTAAATAAATAAAGCGTGCCGCAATTGAAACATCGGAAAGGTTTTCAGGATTCTGTTCTCTAATTTTAAGAAAATACTCTTTTGTAACTTTGTGTTTCTTAAGAGATTTAATTAAATTTTCAACATCATTCTTTATAACATTATATGTAGTAACTAATTCACCATTCAAATCTGAGAGGTGGGCTTTTTCTGGAAGTAAATCAAAAAATACGGCACCTCCTCCAACAAACGGTTCAAAATAGTTACCCGTATCTATATTAAATTTCTCGGGTGGGTATAAATTTAATTTTCTAAATTGTGAAAGTAGCTGACGCTTTCCTCCAACCCATTTAATAAATGGTTTCGGTTTCTCAGATATTATTTTTGCTGCATCAAGTAGTAAATTATTTTTATCAACTAATGAAAATACCCTGCGTGCATATATAGCATTTATATCATAATTTTGCTGAATTTTTCGCACCCCTTCCAATGCATTCATGCATATATTTTAGCACTTAATTATCTATCAGTATACAAATATTATATTCCCCTCGTATCATACCCCCAATGCAGCAACGCTTGTCTTTGCTTTGGGCGACACACAGTATCGCCAGCACGACAATTTGCCACTATTTGACCCAGGTGCCTGCGCATGGCTTTCCAGCGCTTAATTTGTCGCATATCCTCCCCGCCTTTGCCGTCTGTGTCTGGCATTCGACGGCCCATGTAGTACCTACAATACCACTGAAACCAACCTCGTGGATCATCTTTGTGAATCCACCCTTTAGCTCGCCACACAGAAAGTGGTTGCGATGCCGACACTTTAAAGTAGTTTAATTTTGCATCTCTGTCGGGTGCAGGATTTTTCACATTTGCTTTTCCATGTGGTGCCAACTTGGCTTTCGCAAACCAATCTGCCGGAAACTCCGCATTCTTTTTTCCAGCAAGCGACGCTTCGGCACAATCTCGCATATACACGCCACCAAAAGCCCCAAGCGCAAGTATTTGCTTTGGCGACAAGTCATGTCGAAAGTCTGGTGCAAAATGTTTGCCCATCGGCTCAGTGAGTTCATACGAATACCCTTTTTGCATTTTGTCAGAAACGCGAACTGTTGTAGTTACTTTCTTCTGCATATTGCTATCTATTGAGCCACGTTACTGTAAACTGTAACACTGTCGCAAAAGAAACCCAGGCCAAATATGGAATGTTCCAATAGACAACCCATTTCGCATGTGGCCAGATTGCGATCATCATCCAAATAATAGTGCCAAGTACGAGTGCAATGTCTATCGCAGCGAGCATATTGTTTTTCAAACCAAACTGAAGCGGAGTGAACGCAGCGTTAAAAATAATGTTGAGAATAAATGGCAG
Source organism: Candidatus Nomurabacteria bacterium (assembly GCA_943356455.1). Lineage (GTDB taxonomy): Bacteria > Patescibacteriota > Minisyncoccia > Phycocordibacterales > UBA9973 > JAGOSA01. Next base: position 18,254 of record CALRFB010000009.1, read on the forward strand.
CACAACCATAAACGGAATCTGCTTGGCAAAGTACATTTTTCCGACACTTATATATGTCACAGCAATAATAGCGTAGAGCACGGTCCATACGGGCCCGAAAAGCCAAGACGGTGGTGCCCACGACGGCTTTGCGAGCTCTGCATAGTTTTGGTAGTTTTCCATGTATACAGTATACATTCGAACAGCATTTTTTGACAAAACACTCAAAAATGGTATTATCCATTTAAACTCCTTAAAACAAAAAAACCTATGGCACCTACACCCTCTTCCCCTAGACCGAGAACACTCCACAAAAGCCCGTTAACTCCGAAAAATATTCGGTTGATAACGTTTGTTGCTGGCTTATTTATAGTCACTGCAATATTTGTCTCGATGAGTAATCGTCACAATCCACTAAACAAATCCGATGTGATTTTACTTTTAATCACCGTAGAAGCGTTACTCTGGTATATGATTTTTATCGGAGCAGATTTCGACAAGTTCATCGCTTGGTGTGATCTTGAAAATAAACACAATGAATTTCTCAGACGAAGCCATGAATCTTGGGTAAGCAAAACACAGCACAATTATAAGATTGAGAAAGTCGAACAACTTCCACCTCTCAATAACCCAGAAGCGCAACGCTTCAAAATCACTTTCACAAACTGGGTATATAGGAATTCTATGCCCCAGTTGTACATCAATGGTAACAAGGACGTTACAAAAAATGTTCAATATGTTGATCACCGTTCAGTCGTTTGTAACCTTCATGGGTACATCGACTCAAACACCGACTACATCTATTTTGTAACTGGACACAACAACTATCGGAACCGTAATCCATACAAAACGTACACCATCGACCACCACCCGACGATGAACATTGTTAAAAACGGACAAGTTGCCTAAATGGCGAACAATTCAGCCGAAAGCCGCACGCTATGTGCGGCTTTTTTATATGGTTATGCAACACTACCGCCAAATGGAATAGCAAAGCGATCGAAGAAACCAGTTTTACGCTTACCAAGAGCGTGCGTGGTGCTGCCAAGGTGCACAGTGTGCTTGCCGAAAAATGCATCAATACTGTCGATAGCGTTGTGAACTTTTTCCAGACGATCGGTGCTTTTGCTTACACCAAACAGATCGTTTTGTAGAGGCGCAGTAGAGAGATCGTATACAGTAAAACCGGTTGCGCGATAGTCTTCATTTGGTTTGAACATTTCCGAAAAACGTTGCTTGGCTATGGCAATGAATGCTTCAGGGCTATTGGTCGCAAACGGTACAACGCATTCTATCGAATGATATTTAAAATCTTGGCGTTTAACGAACATGACAGCTCGTTTGCCTCGCAAACCTTCTCGACGCATTTTTGCACAAGCATTTTCAATATTTTTTGAAAGTTCAGCAAAAACATATATCGGGCTTCGAGATGGTGGTGTAAATGTACCTGTTTTGGAAACCGATTTCTGGGCATCGGCTTCTTCGGGGGCGTGAACTCGCAATACTGAATCTCCGCGAAGTTCATGCCACAATTCAACAAAAGGCTTGGTCAATGTGACATCGATCCATTTCTCTGAAAGCTCGGTAAACTGAAGCGCATTGACGATGCCAGCATTTTTCAAAAAAGCCGAAGTGCGGCGACCAATACCCCAGACATCGGAAATAGC
>CALRFB010000010.1:0-1336 GCA_943356455.1 Candidatus Nomurabacteria bacterium
TCGTTTTACTATTGATGGCAATTGCCAGTTTGTCAGCACGGTACTTGAACTGATTTTACCTGGAGTTCCATCAACATTTGTCCACTCAACAGTCGAGAGAATATTTCTTTTTGTAGCACCGTCAGATGCAATAGTTAGGTAACGAACAAATGGTCCAATAGCTTCCTTTTCATTGGGTTTGAGTGCCCAGCGCGTGCCATCGTTGGTCAGTGCATAGGTGCCGTCTTGTAAAGAATTGTAGTCAAAGTCACGCATGTTGCGGATGATTTCCAATCCTTCGCTCGCAATAGCAATACCCCGTCCAGTGTCGCCGGACTTGATGAGTGCATGTTCACCATAAAGCCAAGCTGAGACAATACCGAAAACGATGATAGCAAGGATCGATCCAGCTAAAATAACTTCAATGATAGAGAAGCCATTGCTCGCTGGTATTTTATTTTGCTGGGATTTGTGGAACATCATCTCGGGTTACGGTACCGAGCTCGTTGACGCGAAGCGTCTTTTCGCCGGCAGGATTCCGTATTGTAATAATAGTAGCATGAGGATTGGCTCCCGTAAGAATGTGGAAATTGATATCGGCACTAGGCGTAGCAACAACAGTGACGCCACCAGATATTTCAACAGGCATATCGAAATCAACAGAACGATTTTCATACGTTGGTCCACGGTACAATAAGATTTCTTGCTGATTGTTTTTAAATGGACCGATCCAAATACCTGCACCGAGATCATGAGAGCCAAGACGGGCTTGTAAATTTGCTGTACGTAGAGCAGAAGAAATATCGTCCGTCGCACTGGTTAAACTATTGTTAATCAAAACACTGTTTTGTATAGGCATCGTAATCGCCGCCAAAATAACAATGATTGCAACAACGAGCAATATTTCGATGAGCGACACTCCGCGCTGTAATGTGTGTCGTATGTACTTCATAACAAAGTTATGGGTTAATGCCTCCAATAAGGCTGTAAATAGGTAAGATAACAGCGAGGGCCACAAAGACTACGCCAACCCAAACGATAACAAGTAGAATCGGCTCGAGGATAACAGACAGATTTTTGCTTGTGATTTCGCTTTTAGCTTCGTAGTTTTCTCCTACAGCGATCAGTGCTTTGGAAAGTCCTCCGGATTGCTCTCCTGCAATAATCATCTGCTGAATCGGCAATGGTATTTTACCTCGTGAACCAGGAATAGCTGCAAAGGCTTTTTCAAAAGAATTACCTTCTTCGATAAGCACAAGCATTTTGGCATAGAAATTCTTATACGAAATAAAAGGTGATGCATTGGTGATCGCACCGAGCGATTGAGTCAGGGGCAAACCAGCTTCGAGAAGTGTTC
>CALRFB010000010.1:1346-19366 GCA_943356455.1 Candidatus Nomurabacteria bacterium
AATACCCGAAGCGAGCGAGCTCTAATTCTTGGGTTAAGTTACGCACGCCGGGAAGCGCGAGTATAATGCGTTGGCCAAAACGTTTTGTCGTTCGGTGAAAGAAAAGTACATAGAAAAGAATAAAGATAAAAACGACTGCTAGTGGTACCACGCGCGAACCATATGCGTTCATAAATGTTCCAAAACGCACGAGCAGTTTGGTGATGAGTGGGAGTGGCACCCGAAGCTGATCAAATACAACTGCTAGTTTTGGCAAAATAAACCAAGCGATACCAACACCAACAATGAGAGACATGCCTATAACAAAAATCGGATAGAGCATAGCCGAACGAATTTTTGATCGAAAAATCGCATTTTTATTTTCTTGTACAGCGATAACATTGAGGTTTTGAGATAGCTTACCAGATTCTTCGCCAACACGAATGAGTGAAATAGCATTGTCGTCAAACAAATGTGTTGCGTCGAGCGACTGCCACAGTGGCATACCGTCGGCAACATCGGCTTCAACTTTACGGAGTACTTTTTTGAATGCACGCGAGCGAATATCATCACCAATATTTCGAACTGATTCGGCAATGTTCATACCCGAAGCCACGAGCAAACTCAAGTTCTCGAGGAAGAATCTTTTCTCTTTTCCAATACCAATGATCATATTATTCAGTCGGTGGCTGAACCACGCGAAGTAGTTCGGCTATTGTGGTTGTACCGGACAACACTTTATCGATACCATCTTCAAACATACTTCGACTTCCCTGCTTTTTAGCGAGTGCTGCAACCTGGCTACCAGACGGGTGTTCGAGCGTGAGGGCTTCCATTTCTGGAGACATTTTTATAAATTCAAAAATAGCAGTTCGTCCAGAAAAGCCACTGCCACCACATGCCGGGCACCCCTTACCTTCATATAGCGTGTATACAGGTTTAGGAAATACGTCTTGTAGATATTTATTTTTGCCAGTTATTTTTTCTCTTTTAACAGAAACGCTATAGCGACACTGGTCGCAAATAGTACGCACGAGACGTTGTGCAACAATGAGTTCAAGAGTCGAGGCCAACAAGAATGGTTCGATGCCCATATCAAGTAAACGTGGGATTGCGGTCGCAGCATCGTTCGCATGGAATGTTGAAAGGAGCAAGTGACCAGTGAGCGCAGCGTTGACGGCAATCTCGGCTGTTTCTGTATCGCGAATTTCACCCACCAAAATAATATCTGGGTCTTGGCGAACAATCGAGCGCAAACCGCGAGCAAAAGTTAGGTTCGTACCTTCATTTACCTGAATCTGATTTACTCCAGCAAGTTTGTATTCAACCGGATCTTCGATCGTGGTGATATTTACCTGTGGACTATTGAGAATCTTCAGAAGCGCATAAAGCGTCGTCGATTTACCTGAACCAGTTGGTCCTGTGACCAAAATCATACCGAACGGCAAGTCGGCTGCTTCTTGAATCATTTCTTCATTCTTTTCTGAAAGACCGAGGTCGCCAAGCGTAAAGTCGCGAACGTATTCACCAAGAATACGAATGGCAATTTTTTCACCGTCAACAGTTGGCATAACTGAAACACGAAGATCGACTTGTTTGCCATCTTTAGTTTTGTGGCGAATGGAACCATCTTGAGAAATATTGTGTTCGTCGGTACGCAATTTGGCTTGCACTTTGACACGGTTGACGATGTTGTCGTAGTAGGTTCGAGGTAAAACTCCGGCTTCTTTGAGTACGCCATCGACACGAAAACGGATCAACACTGTAGTTTCGCTTGGCTCAAGATGAATATCGGACGCTTTAAAACCTAGGGCGTCGGAAATGATTTCGTCGATAATTTCCGGAGCCACACGAGTATTACCTTCGAGAATTTTAGAAAAGCGAGTTTCGAGCGGGTGCTGAAACCTGATAAACATCGACGATATGTCTTCGGGTAACGAATACATGAGCGTGATTTTCTTGGTGCCGAGCTTGCCCTTGAGGTCGGTTTCAATAGTTTTGAGCAGACCTTTCACAGCTGGATCGTCAGTAGTGAGAGCAAGCGTTGTTGGTGCATCTTTAAAAGGCACAACACGGTATTTGCGCGATATTTCTTCGGGTATTTTTTCAAAAAGTGCCCTGTCGGGGACTTGGCTGTTGAGGTCGGCATACGGCACATTGAAATGCTCTGCCATGGCTTGACCGATCAAGTCACGTGTCATGATGTTGGATGCAACGAGGTAGCTGAAAAAGTCCGTATATCGAGTTGCGGCCATTTTGGCTTCAGCTTCTTTGATATCGGCTGTTTCGAGGTAGTTCTGTTCGACCAGTATCTTTTTTAACGTATCATTTTCAATGAGCATGGTGTTGTTTTAAGCTAAAATCTTTTTAATTTTATCAACCAATTCTACGATTGGTGTATTTGACTTAATATAGTAGTCTTCGGCACCAAAATTCTTGGCTTTTTTCACATCTTCGGTTTGGCTGAGGTTTGAAAGGACAATAACTTTTATAGGAATTTTATTCTCGTGAACGTATTCGAGGAAATGAAAACCGTCGAATCGTGGCATGACAAGATCGAGTATAGCGAGTGCATACTCTTGGGTTTTGAGAAGCTCGACAGCTTCTGCGCCGTCTACCGCAATAGATGTTTCGTACCCTTCCTTCGTCAACTTGAGCTCAAGCGCTTTTGAAAGAGGCTTTTCGTCTTCGATGATAAGAATGTGGTTCGATTTCTTTGACATAAACTACATAGTAGTATATCACGAAATAAAAAAGCACCTGTTAATTGCAGGTGGCTTTCTACCAATGCATAAGGCTAAAAGTGTTTTTTTGCTCCCCTTGTCTGCTATGGTGGACTTAGGATACCATTTTTGGAACCGATTTGCAACGGAATGTGATTATTTAATGATGATTATGAGAGAGTATGAGGCAGATAAAGTTAGATAGTAGAAAACAAAAAACTCCCACGAATGGAAGTCTTTTGTCAGAGTAGCACTCTTGATACACCCGTAAGCCAGTTATCGCTTTTCACCGCTACCTTTCATCCTTTCGGACAAATCCACCGCACAAGGCGGATGACGGACTTAATTCACGACCCCTGTTCATAGCTGAAGCTATAAAATATCAACTCTCACTACTCTGTGGCTATTCTAACAGATAAATAAAAAAGAACCTATCACGAATGACAGGTTCTTAGAATTAGTTTAAGGAAACTTATTCAAGAGTAATAATTCCCTTGCGGTCTTTTGTTGAAAAGTAAGCTTTGAAAGATTGCGTTTTCATTCCAGCAAAAAGTGCGTTGACTGTAACAGTTGCTCCTACCTTAAGTAAGGACTTCACTGTTATGTGTCCCGTGATATTCCACGAATGACCACTGCCATCCTCTGCTTGGATACTTCGCATTGTTACAGGTAATGTCATTTGTCTGCCATTATCAACAACAATAAAACTTACTTCTCTTTTTTCGGCAAAAAGACGTAAACCGTCAAACAATTCTTCTCTTGAAGGACCGTTTGTAATTTGGATTTGTTTTGACATCGTACGATGTTTTTAAATGAACTCCCTAAACAGGTGCAGAGGTTAGGGATTACTCTGGAGCCAAAAGGCAATCTTTCTATACAGAAAGAACTTCTAGTATAATAGCATAACTGCTTGACTTTGTCAATCTAACCTGATAGAATAGAGCAAATCTTAAAAATTAAATAAAATGATACAAACATCAGAAACTTTCAGTAATGGCATCGCTTCTTGCCTTGATACAGAAGCCGTTAGTGCACTTGTTCGCATTATTGTAGACCTCCCTAACGACCCAGCAGGTGGAAGAAAAGGTGGTTTCTTCTCTGTGTATGACACTGGAATTAAGGCTATGGCAACCGCATTATTCGGGGCTGTTCCCGAAGAGAAAGTGGGGCAATATTTTCGTAACTCCACAGAGAAAGTTACCCGTTTGGTAAACAACACTGCTGAATACCGTTCGTTCCAATCACGCAATGAAGACAAGCAACACTGGGGTGGTGGTATTTACTACGGACATCTCTACTGTGCATTCTCTGGCTTTCCCGAAAAACTGGATGAGGCATTATCGCTTATTTATGCGATGTATACTATTCATCACGATAATTGGGATGACCGTATTGAGTTTAAGGAAGCTGTATTGCGTGAACAAAAGGACCGATACTCCGACAATGAATTCATTGAAAAGGTAGTGGAAGTTTTTGTCATACTGCCAAAGTTTTGGGAATAAACCAAATCCCGCAAAATATTTTAGCCATCTCAAAATAATGAGGTGGCTATTTTTTTACCCCACACTTACCATCACTATTGTTTAGGAGTTTTCCGACATTATAGACGGCTGTTATCTGCCTGTTTATCAGCGTATTCCTTATTGATTTCGGTGGTAATAATTCAAACCACAACCGAGACAAGTTTGAGGAGAAGTTTATGAAGTATGTAAATAAATACGGCTTTGATGACACCAAAATCAAGCGATTGAAAGAGCTCGTGCGAGAGAACCTAGTGAAAGCGACACTGGACCAACGCAAAGAGACGGACCGCTTGAAAAAGTATATCAACGAGCTTACAGAGAAGCAGACAGGCATAATCAAGAAAAACCTAGATGGCATTATTCCCGACAATGTTTTGAAGCAACAACTGGCGATGATAGACAAGGAATTGCTCAATGCCAACGCCTCACTCGCTGTTATGCCTAACACAGAGACAAACTACGAGGAGGCGGTAGTGTTTCTTGAGGGATACCTAAAAAACCCAAGTGCTGTATGGAAAGATGCGAAAATAGGCGTGAAAACTAAATTGCAGTGGTTCCAATTTCCTCAAGGTTTGACCTTTCAAAATAATTTTTTTGGAACCACCGAAATGTGTAGCTTTTTCAAAGTAAAAGACCTCGCTTTGGAGGCGAAGTCTTCTAATGTGGACCGTACAGGACTCGAACCTGCCACCCCCTCATTGCAAATGAGGTGCTCTACCAGATGAGCTAACGGCCCAAAAACCGACTCACAGATTCTACCTAAAAGTGTGCTTTTTGGCAAGACATACTTACAATATAAAAACCGGCCACAGTAGGGCCGGTTTATTTTTTTATATTTGCGATTTTGTATTAAGCAAAAGCAATTTGGTTTGCTTCTACTTGTTCATTTTCCAACGTCTCAACTGTTCTGATTTGTAAAATCTTACTTTGTTGAGGTAGTGCAAACATGGTTGAAGTAGATAATGCATACCATACTGAATCTGCAGTTTCTGCTCGGTGGAATGCGATCCAAGCGTGCACAAGAGTGGAACTTGTCCCTTTGTCCAAACAAAATTCGTTTTGAAATTTTTGGAATAGTAGATCGTATAAAATACGATCTGCGTTTCCACGCACATAGTTGAGCTTTGCGGTTTTTCCGATACAGGAAGGTTTGCATAAACCCATGTGTATCAATTCGTAAAGAAACTCTTCTGGAGTGTCGTTGTTTTCAATCACCCCCTTGATATGTCTGATGATGATAGTGGACAATCTGTCGAGGTCTCGGTGCGACTCCATTTCTTGGATGGAGTATGCGAAAGGGAATTTTTCAAATTTACTTTCGAGGTATGCTTGTTCTTCCTCGGGAGAAATATTTCTCCATGTTTTAACGTGTGCACTGATCGCTGCACCAATTAAAAAAACGCTTCCAAGCGTAAATACTACTTCAAATGTACTGAGTGCCATAGAATTCTTTGTTTTTAAGGTTTTTGAAATAACTTTGTCGCGTATATTATAGCACAAAAGTGCCTATTTGGTCAACTTTTAGCCTTTATTCTTGCCCGTCAAACATCTTGAGTATCAAATGCTCGAGTGGTGAGCCAATACCGTCGAGTACACGAGTGAGTGGGCTATGTTCATCGAGTGCTGGCAGTGCATCGACTTCGATCAAGTAAATTGCATCTGGAGTAACTAAAAAATCCATTGTCGCATAGCCCTTGAGTCCGAATTTTTCAAACACATCGCGTGCAAGTTTTTCAAGTCCTTGGTTGAGTACGACATCTTTTTCACCAGCAAAGAAAGAACTCTTATATTCACCTGTTGTGCGTTTTTCTTCACTTAAAATCTTTTCGCCATGGAATATTTCAAGCGGTGGTGCAACATAGAGAGCTTGGTTGCGGAAATTTTGTGCTGCAAAAACGTGAACTTCCCTGCCCTTAACATGTGTTTCAGCCAAGATATCGTCTGTTGCGCCAAGAAGCTCAAAAACAGCCTTAACAAGTTCTGGGTACGTTCCAGCATATCGAACAAGCTTGGAAGAACCGCCATGTGTTGGTTTGATAACCCAAGGTGGTGCGACATGTTGCCAGATTTCGCGTGCACCACGTTCGGCAAATTCTTCTCGCATGGCTTCTGGTACTGCACCAGCGTCAGGTATTACATATGCATCAGGTACGGCAATACCGAGTTCGGCTGCGATTTGTCTCGAAACTCGTTTATCTAGCGTTCGGCCAATAGCTTCACTATCACTACCGTTATATGGAACACCAAGAGCTTCCAGGGCACGTTGAACACGTCCGTCTTCGCCGAGTTTGCCGTGAAGAGCAATAAAAACACCGTCGGCATATTCTGGAATACGTTCTATATCTGTCTCCTTGCCGTTCACATGAAAAACGCCGTCTTTGGTAACGAGCATGTCGACTGGTTCTATGCCGGCATTGCGAAGTGCAGCAATAACGCGTCCGCCAGTTTTGAGCGAAACATCGTATTCATCGCTCATACCGCCGCGGATAATGCCGATCCTTTTCATCTGTCTATTGTAACGGCATTATGGCGTCTTTCATAGTGGAAAGCTGTGTGTTTAACGTTTTCCTAGGCTTTTTTCTGCTCTTTTCTTCTTGTGGAAGGCGACCGCAAAACGGTGTGCCTCATCATTTACGAGCAAAATAGTTTGTTTATGAGGGATAATAATGGATTCTTTCCCTAGCAAGCCTTTGGGCTTATGCTTTTCATTTTTAACGACAGCAATAACTGGTATCGAGAGCCCAGCTTCTCGGATAACTGCTTCAGCAACTTTTTTTTGCACGTTGTTGCCGTCAACAACAATAGCTCGTGGCAATTCCCATTCTGGATGGTTGAATCGTCGCATCAGAACTTCTCGTAAAGCTGCGGGGTCGTTTGCACCCAGAACAGTTCTAATAATGAATTTTCGATAGTCATCTTTTTGTACGACACCATTTTCTGCCACGACCATAACACCGACCATGCTGGTACCAGAAATGTGAGCGATATCGTATGCTTCAAAACGCATAAAGCTTCGTGTTTCCACTACCCGGTCGTCGCGCTTGAGTAGAGAAATATCCTGGATGTGGTTAAGGGCAAAAAGTTTATCTTTTACAATTTGTGCATCTTCAAATGCTTCTTCGAACGCAAGGTCTTGCATTTGCTTTTCGAGTGTGGTGCGAAGTTCAGCAAATTTTCCAGATAAAAAAAGTTTTATACGGGTAATATTTTCTTTATACTTTTTTTGCACTTCTTCTGTTCGTAAATCCGGCGCCAAACCTATCTGTCTATAGAAAACTTCCCGATCTTTTTGGAGTGATGAAAAATCACGATACGGAAAAATACGGCGTAGAATCTTTAAACCTTCTCTGATCGCGGCACCAGACGGAAATGGACCAAAAATTGCTTGTACTTTTTGACCCGTATTCCATTGCTTTCCTCGCGGAGCGTGGGGCAATATTTTTTTCTGCCAATCAATATCACGCTGACGCACCAAAAAAATCCGGGGAAAATCTTCTTTGGTTATAACGACACAGTTGTAACTCTTATTGTCCTTTTCGCGTGTATTGTATTTAGGTAAATGATGCTTGATGGCATTGGTTTCTACAATGAGTGCTTCAAGTGCATTTTGACAAACTTCCCAGGTCACTGTTGTAGACAAAAAAACCATATCGACAAGCTTTGGTCCACGAGTAGCGATCAGGTCTGCGGAGAAATAGCTTCGTACGCGCTCACGTAGCGAAGTCGCTTTACCGATATAGAGGATCTTACCTTCACCTTCTCGAAAGTAGTAAATTCCGGGAACTGATGGTAATCCCAAGACATCAAATTCTGACCTTGTCATACATAGAGATTAGCAGAAAATACCACATTTCGCCATATTGCTTAAAAATGTCCAATCTGCTATAATTTGACAAAATTCATTCATATGTCTAAAACTAAAGCCCCGACACCTGTTCTGGGTGTCGTATTCTGTGCAAGCAATCTTGGTGGACAAATCGCACCCGCATTTATCGAAACTAAAATTGTTACTGGTCACGTTGCCCAATCACTACAAGGTGTGGAGACTTCCACAACATGTACTGTATTGGATTCAGATACCCAAGAAGCGGTTACGAATCTCTTACTCACAATTTTGAGAAGTGGAAATAACAGCATGACGTACAAAAAAGCATGCAACTATCTTTCACGAGACATTATTGTATTATTGACGTTTGGTGGATACCTAGTCAGATCAGGTCAGTATGTAACTATTACATCGCTCACTCGGCAAACTGTTCGTGAATCACTTCATCGACTCAGTAAAGAGTTCAATGCAAGTTGTGTCACCTATCCGCTCAAGACATGCGCACTCCTTTTGACTAAAAAAAAGTGTGTGCACGTATGGGGAAGAACATATCTTTCCTTCTAAACCAAAGGCGCCTACTGCGCCTTTTTTTATTGCTTGAACTTTATTTTTTTATTAATCACACCCTTAGCCGCTTCAAATGAATCTGATGTATGTATCATAGAATATGACTCATCGTCATTTTTTTGTTCAACAGTTGCAAAATATGTTCCCTTTGGTGCGAGTGCATAGTAGCGTCCGTATTTGTCGAGAACTTTTTTTGAAATCAATGTTTTGAGACCTGTCGTATAGAATTTAACGACTCCAAATGGCACTGGCTTCCCAGTTGCTAGGACAGCACCGTACGCAGGTTTTGCTACGATAAACTGCCGAAAGATAAATAGTGCGACATAGAGAGCCAACGTACCGATGGTAAGTGGAGATTGTTCCACCGTTAGCACATACATTGATGCCGCAAAACCGATGTAAAAAATAATGTTCAAAACCAGGGCTTTCATGTGTGCGAAATCGGCATGCTTTTTTGCTAATCCTTTTTCGCGTTTTGCATATTCGTTCCAATCAAAATGAAGTGGGTCAAGTGGAATATTTTTAGTGATAACTTCACCCTCCTCATGAACTTCAAAATAATCACCGAAGTAGAGATCGGCGTATATATTGTCGAAGCGTGTACCAGATAATTTACGTGAAGGAAATACATAATTCGTTTTATTGGCCACGATGCGATACATACCTGGTTGCACCATAAATCCATATCGACCTTCAAGGTCTGTGATTGCAGTCGCAACTTCTTTGCCATTTTGATCGTAGAGTAATACGTATGCCGGATCGAGTGGCAACTTGGTCACAGCATCAAACACAACACCCCAGTGTCTAACTTTTTTATTAAAACCAAGTGCGCCAAGAATCAATTGCCAAATGCGTTGTGGCACAAATGCGAGTTCTGAAAGTGTAATTGCTCCAGCAAATAAACTTGAAAGTAATGCGAGTATACCGGCAATAAGTCCAATAATGCTTACAGTCTGACCTGGTCCGGAAGAAACACCGCCTGTTTGCGGTAGCGTTGCAATACCGCCACCTCCACCAGGATTTTCAATAATCGGAATAGGCGTACATATTCCTAGAGTCTCCGTGTGCCCGTACGGTACTGAAGTTTGAATACCCGAAATGTTTGTGCAGATGTCTGATGGTTGAGGGTATACACATACACCAGCTTGGTTGTAGTTGGTTGCCGCCGGCTCCATACAAAGAGTAGGTGGCGGGACTATGACTGTCGTACATCCAGGGAGATTTGGATTTGTTGCACATGTTTCAACTACTTCTGTCGGCGTATAGTTGATCGTCAATGTTTTTGACGTTTGAATACCGTGGTTGTTGTATGCTGTAACAACGAGAGTATTTGATCCGGGCGAAAGAATAAGTGGTGGTGTCGTCCACGACAATGTACCGCTCGCCGAAAGTGCAGGGGCGCCTCGGTACGAATACAGAACTGTCGTTATGGTTCCCCGATCAGAAGCGGTACCGCTCACAACAACAGAATTTCCTGTCAGTGTAACTGTTCCGCCTGGTGCTGGGGAAAGTATAGTTAGAATCGGTGCGTCGTATGTACAAGGCGGTGATTGTCCGAAATTGTTAGCTTGTACATCATCGCATGGTGGCAAACCTGTTCCGCCACCGCCTCCACCTGCTGGAGCAGACACTACCACAGAGTAGGACTGTTGGTTTGAACGAAAACCTCCTGCGTCTGCAATAGTATCTACTGCTCTAACAATAAAATTATACGTCCCAGCAACAGTTGGTGTTCCAATAATTCCGGTTGCATCAAACGTTAAACCTGGAGGCATTGTTCCAGAAACTAATTCGAAAGATACAGTACCTAAACTTCCAGTGGTTGTAAGGGTGTTTGTGTATGATGTACCAGTAATCCCAGTTCCAGTGATACTGGTAGTAGTAAGTGCTACAAAATCATACTGTAGGACACGATTGTTCGTCGTATCGGCAATGTATAAAAAGGTATTGCTTGGATCAAAAATCGCACGTGTGGGTCCGTGCAACAATGTTGCTGAAGTTCCAGAAGATGAACCTGCGAAATTCATTTGACCGATAACAGCAACAGCATTTTCGCCGTTAGTGATTGTTGAAACATCGTATGTCGTTAGTCGGTTACCACTCCCGTCAACAACAAAAAGGAAATTATTTTCAGCATCGTATGCCAACCCCGACGGATCACTCAAGCCGGATTGTGAAATAACGTTATTGCTTGTTGTAAACAATGTTTGCCCCAGAACAGCTGTGGCGGGTAAGCTAAACGTATCGTTAGTGATTTGTGTTGTATCATATACTAACACTCGACTATTCCTAGGGTCAGTAATGTATAGCAAACGACTATCTGTCGCATAGAGCAAGCTTTCTGGTTCATTGAACGTTGTCGCAGTCGTTCCGGTCGTATTTGCTGTATAGTTCGCTTGACCAATAACTGCCATGGCGGGCATATTTGTTGTAGTTAACGTCCCAATATCATACACAGTGACACGAGTACTTTTCGTGTCGGCTACAATTAAGCGGTTCGAAACAGTATCCACTGTTACATCGGTAGGATTTGTTAGACTATTTTGAGTAGTACCAGCCGATGTGCCTGTAGTAAAATTTGTTTGGCCAATTACCGCAACTGCCGCTTCACCATTTGTAATGCTTTCGACATCGTATGCTAAAACACGATTATTGCCATCATCAGCAACAAAAAGGTATTGCGTCCCTGAAGGTGCATGCCAATATATAAGACCTTTGGGAGAAGTTAATCCTGTAGCAGTGGTGGCGACAACACGACTAGTAAAATCGGATTGTCCCAAAACAAAATCGGCTCCAAAATTGGTGATCGTATTATCGGCTTCCAAATTAAAAACTAAAACACGATTGTTGTCTTTGTCGGCAACAAATAAACGATGATTTTCTGTATCGAGAGCGACGCCCGCTGGAGAACGTAGTCCATATTCACTTATAACGGGAGCACCACTGTTTATTGCTGAGGTTGTAAAATCTGGTGAAAACTCATTGTAGGCATATGAAGTTGCAAGCGACAACTGGCCAAAAACATCTACGGAACTAGCGTAGTTTGCGGGTGTCGCGGTATGGAAAACAAGCAATCTGTTATTGTGTGAATCTGCAACAACTACATTATCGGTTCCACTTATATACGTCAGGTGGTACGGATACGACATTTTTTTTGCATCGGCACCACTTCCAACTGTTGTAAAGTCCGGTTGACCATATACACAAGATGCATTCATGCCTGTTGCAATACCCGTCGATGTTGCACCACAAACTACTTGTGGTGCACTACCGTTTGGTCGTATGTCATACGCTAAAACACGTGAGTAATCTACATCGCTTACGTATAGCAACTGATGAGTTATATCCAAGGTGACACCAACTGGACTAAAAGAGCTATTTTGACGAGGTGTTTCGTCATACGGACCACCCGCATTGAGAGGATCTAACCAGTTGAACGAGGTCAGGTCGGGTTTACCCAGAGCATACAGAGCATTATCTCCAGCAGTTGTCGTTTCAACATTTGAAGTATCAAATACGACAACACGGCCATCGTCATCATCTGCTACATAAAGTAACCCGGTTGTACCGTCGAAAGCGAGACCACGAGGTGAGTATAACGTTCGAGCAGACGGAACTCCTGCCCCGTAAGTAACATCGTCCCAACCATTTAAAAAACCATCGAAATCTAGCTGTCCATATACATGAAAAGCGTCTGGGCCATTTGCTGTGAGTTCCGAAATACCAGCATGAAAAACTGTCACCCTATTGGCTTGTACTTGAGATACATAGAGATTGCCTGTTGCGTTGTCGTACGCCAAACCTTCTGGACCTAGTAGTGTTCCTGCTGTAGTCGATATGGCAGATGAATTTAAGTCTGTTGTTCCTATTGCACACGATGCAGTCATGCCGTTTGCAATACCACTTGTAGTGATACCACAACTGGTTTGATCGGCACTGCCTGCGGGTCGAACATCGTAAACCATGACGCGGGTGTTTGAAAAATCAGCGACAAATAATCTTTGACTTACGGAATCATACGCGAGCCCCAGTGGTCCCGATAAACCGTACTGACTGGTACCAGTAGCATGAGAAATAAAATCAGATTGTCCAAGAACATAGTCTGCGGTGTAATAGTCTATATCTGTGTCGTTGAGGTTATAGACCAATACTCGATTATTTCCTGAATCTGAAACAAAGAGGTAGTTGCGCGCGACGTCGTACGCAGTTGATCCTACTGTGTTGAAACCTATAGCGCCTACTGTGGGACTCGTGCCGTTGTCGGCACTATTGGTTGTGTAATCGACATTTGCAGAATTAATTGTGGTAACTGGAAATTGACCGAGGAGTGCACTGGCGTTTAACATTGTATTGGAAGCTCGGAGTAATTGAATAGGTAATTTGGATACTAAAAACACAGCGAGTGCAATTCCCGCAATGTACAAAAGTATTTTCCGATCTCTTCGGATTTTCATTCTGTAAGTATAGCAAATAGCCAAGGCTATTTTGGTGAGTTTTCCCCTATTTTACTTTTCTTATGTTTTGCCATACCACCCATAGTGCTAGAGCAGCTTTTTGAGATATTTACCTGTATGACTTTTTGGTGTATTAGCGATTTCTTCAGGTGTACCACGTGCGATAACCTTGCCTCCACCTTCGCCACCTTCTGGTCCGAAGTCGATCACATAGTCGGCGCATTTTATCAGATCGAGATTATGTTCAATAACAACCACAGTATTACCTTTGGCCACGAGACGATTGAGCACGCCGATAAGATTCTTGACGTCGTCGTAATGCAAACCGACTGTGGGTTCGTCGAGCAAGTACATCGTGCGTTCAAGGAATGGTCTGTAGAGTTCGGAAGCTATCTTCACACGCTGAGCTTCCCCGCCCGAAAGCGTTTTGGCAGACTGACCAAGTTTGATATATCCAAGACCGACGTCTTCAAGTGTTTGCAAACGATCAGCGATCGCCGGAATATCTTTGAAAAAGATGAGTGACTCCTCTACTGTCATTTCCAAAATTTCAAAAATATTTTTCTTTTTATATTTAATCGTCAGAGTTTCTTTGTCGAAACGTTTACCACCACAGACATCACATGTGACATATACCGTTGGCAAGAAATGCATTTCAACAGCGATTTCTCCATTACCTTCGCAGGCTTCACAACGACCACCTTTGACATTGAAAGAGAAGCGATTGACTTTCCAACCACGCAAACGAGCTTCTTCGGTCGAAGCAAATAAGTCGCGAATATGTGTAAATGCGCCGGTATACGTGGCAATGTTCGAACGTGGCGTACGGCCAATTGGAGACTGATCGATGAGGATTGCACGTGCTAGGTATTCATGTCCTGTAAATGATGCACAGTTGAATGTTTGATTTGATCGGTACTTACGTTCAAAACGGGCTTGGAGGTTTTTGTATAACACTTCATACAAAAACGAACTTTTACCTGAACCAGAAACACCGGTGATCGCCACAAGTTTACCTAGGGGCAATTCCATATTTTGGTTTTGAATATTAAATATAGTCGCGCCAACAACTTTAATGATACCTTTATCACTTTCGCGTCTTTTTTCGGGAACTTCAATTTCAAGCTCTTTTCGCAAATACGCAAGAGTGCGAGATCCAGATATTTCTTTTTTCTTGGCGAGTAGTTCTTCGAGCCAACCAGAAACAATAACTTCACCACCATGCACACCTGCTTTCGGGCCGATATCAATGATGTAGTCAGATGCATATATAGTATCTTCATCGTGTTCAACAACAATGATGGTGTTACCCAAGTCACGCAATCCTTCTAGTGTTTTTATAAGACGTTCATTGTCGCGCTGATGTAAGCCAATAGTTGGCTCATCAAGCACGTACATCGCACCAACAAGTTTCGAACCTAGCTGCGAGGCCAGGCGAATACGTTGAGCTTCACCGCCGGAAAGAGTATTTGCTCGGCGATCAAGCGCCAGGTAGTCGAGACCAACGTCGTATAAAAATATAAGTCGGTCTTCGATTTCTCGTAAAACTGTTTTAGCAATTTCTTTTTCTTTGGCGGTGAGTTTAAGCGTACCAAAAAAATCTACTGCGGCTTGGACTGACATAGAAGTGACATCGACAACATTTTTTCTTGTATGGTGACCAACTTTGTCATGTGATGCACCTAAAAAAACATTGAGTGCTTCGGGTCGCAGACGCGCACCCTTACATTCATCGCAAACTTCTGTACCGAGGAAATATTTTGTTCCGAGACCATTACAAGCGGGACATGCTCCGTATGGAGAATTGAAAGAAAACAGACGAGGTTCTATTTCTGGAAAAGAGAAACCGTCATTGGGGCAAGCAAATTTGGCAGACATAAGAAATTCTTGCGCTTCGGTATTTTCTTTATTTTCTTCAAACGATATTTTAACTAGCCCCTCAGATTCTACGATGGCACGCTCAACTGCTTCGGAAAGACGAATTTCGGTATCGCGAGGATTGCTGGTGAATTCATGGAGGGCGATTTCGTCAACCAGGACATCGATGTTATGGGCTTTGTGTTTATCTATTTCGATACGGTCGCGTAAGTTTTGAACCTTGCCGTCAATACGAACATGAGTAAATCCTTTACCGAGCATATCGTAAAGCAACTGGTAGTACTCACCTTTGCGTCCTCGCACAATCGGAGAATAAATGCGTACTGGTCGATCGTCGAATTCTACACCCATGACTTTTTTAGTCTTTGATGTGGCTTTTGCAGCCTGTGTCGCTTCGGCTACTTTTTCGTGGACAAAACGACCGATTTCTTCGTTGGAAAGTTTTTTTATTTCTTCGCCACAACGTGGACAAAACGGACGCCCAACTCGGGCATAGAGCACACGCAAGTAGTCGTATATCTCTGTAATAGTTGCCACGGTAGATCGAGGATTGTTGGAACGAGATTTTTGATCAATAGAAATTGCTGGCGAAAGACCGGTTATCTCATCGACATCAGGTTTACCCATTTGACGAAGGAATTGACGAGCATATGAAGACAATGACTCAACGTAGCGACGTTGGCCTTCGGCAAATATAGTATCAAATGCCAAAGATGATTTCCCTGATCCAGACATGCCGGTAATAGCTATCATTTTGTTACGTGGCATTTCAACCGAAATATTTTTCAGGTTGTGGGTGCGGGCACCCTTGACGACGATTTTACCTTCGTCGAAATCTTTATTTTGTCTTGATGGATTTTTCATATGATTATGTATCTCGTATAAGCCGAAACGCCCTCGCTGTGACGCTAAGGGGTATCTATATACAAAACAAGTATAGCACGTGGCTCCTAATTGACAAAATAAAATAATAAGTTACTATAAAAAGAAAAAATATGGTAAAGAAAGATACAATACTCACGAACGAACAACGTAAAGATCTTCACAAGATAACGGTACTCATCGAGTACATTCCTGTATTATTCGATGAACAATTTCGAATTTTACAACGTGAACTTGGTAAGCGTGGTGTTCGACTCAAAGGAGACAGGCTTTCCAGTGCACTGACATGGGACAGCACACCCCCATCTCAGCACCATGGCATAGGCCTAGGACCAGTAGTTGAAAACCCTAGCGAGCATGCGCTTGTGCTGGAAAATGAGAATGGGAAAAATAGCGTGGTCCTTGATTTCAACCCTGATAGTACGGCAGGTAGGTCGCTCACATTTACTTTTATTTGGATTTCTAGTGAATCCAATAAAAAAACAAGCAACGCTTGTTCGAGTGATGTACTGACGAAGAAAAAAACGCTTGATGCATTGGCGAATTTTTTTTCCTCACACTGCACCGGCGGATTGGCTCAACGTTCATTCGTGGAACATTTCAATAAAATCGTACGCTCGAAATGAGTGTGCGATTTTTTTATACTTTGTATTTGAACATTATCAACACTATTTATATATACCAGTAAAATAAAATCGCATATACTTAGTATAGATATATGAAAAAAAGTATCGGCATCTGTATTTCAATTTTTTCTTTACTTGCACATCGTGCAAGTGCTCATGTTGCCTATGTCACACCACCAGACACACTCGTCCGAACAGCCGGAATCGATTTTCATTTTCTACTTTCTCCGCTAGGTAATATCAACTACGGCATACTATTAGTTTCTTTTTTGCTGCTCATCGGATCGGCATACTACCTCGGGCACCACATACCACTTTTCATACAAGAGTTTGCTTTTATTAAAAAACGGCTGCAAACTTACTCCAGTAGTGTGCCCTGGATACTTCGTCTGGGTCTCGGTATCGCTGTGCTCGGTGCAGGCCTCCATGGTGTTCTCATTAGCCCAGTAGCACCAACGATATCAGCCATCGCGGCTTGGGAAATTATTGCTGGCTTCTCTCTCCTTGTAGGATTCTTGGTAACACCAAGCTTACTAGCCATTGTTGGTTTTTATATAGCTGGTGCACTTAATCATGGATATAGCCTTGGTAACCTAGAAATCGTCGGCACCGCAGTTGCTCTTTTCTTACTTGCAAGCAGTCGTCCTGGTTTTGACGATATCGTTGGTATACCGATGCCGTTTCGAAATACATATGAAAAAGTTGCGCCGCTTGTATTGCGCATTACGCTTGGTGGTACATTTATATTTTTAGCATTTTATGAAAAGATTTTTAATCCTCATTACTTTGGTTTTGTCGTTGACAACTACAACCTACAATCATTGATCCATGTTTCTCCGGCAATGTGGACCCTTTCCGTTGGAGTCATCGAACTTATCATTGGTTTGGCTATTTTGCTTGGATTTAAAACCCGTATCAGCTCTGCTATAGCATCCATCATTTTTATTTGCACATATTTCTTTTTCAAAGAAGCCGTATATTCCCATGTTGCGATCTTTGCTTCCCTGTCTGCTCTTTTTATTCTGGGAGGTGGCATGTGGTCTATCGATGAACACTTGGAGAGAAAAAACATAGTACAAAAAAGAATTACCGCTCCACGTACACGAGCTACGGTTAGCAAGATATCTTCTAAAAAAACAACAGTACGGCGAGTTGCGCGCAAACCTATATAATCCACTATGTCCTTTTGACTAGTTCGACATTGGTGGTATTCTCTATCTAAATCTACATTCATATGACTCGAAATAGACGCAATCCGTACACATGCAGATCCTTCAGAGGACCGGCGAAATCTAAAGCATGCTTTTCATGCACGAGAACCTGTAATAAATATTTTTGTCGTAGACGATAAAACAAGCCCCAATACTCTGGGGCTTTTTTATATAGTCCACGCACTATGTGTGATTCTATGCGCTAGCGATCTACAGTTACGACTATCGGGCCAACGGAGTACGGTGCGATATCGTATGGAGAGAAATAAAAAGTGATATGATCAGCACCAAATGTAAATACATCGAAAGCATCTGGCTCAAGATCACTCAAGTCTGTAAATAAAATCGATT
>CALRFB010000011.1 GCA_943356455.1 Candidatus Nomurabacteria bacterium
GTCAAGAAAGTCTACCTTTCGCCCAAGCAAGAAGATCAACATATTCGAGGTCTCATCAAACGAACTGGTGTCCCCGTCACTGATCTTGGTAAGGACAATCTCCCGGGCATCGACAGCGACGTCACCCACCAAGGTGTCATTGGTGTTATTTCACTCGAGGATCTCATGCGTCCGATGAAAACTTTTTTGGCTAACCTCAAAGTCACTGATGATACTTCTGTTATTGTACTCGGTGAAATCCAAGACCCGCACAATGTCGGCGCAATCATTCGATCGGCTGCAGCTTTTGGTGTTGCGGGTGTACTCATACCAGAACACAACCAGGCTCCGGTGACTGGTGCTGTTGTGAAAGTTTCTGCAGGCATGGCTTTTCGTGTACCGCTTGTACAAATCGGTAACATCAATCAAGCCGTCAGAGATCTCAAAGAAGCTGGTTTTGTAGTTTATGGTCTCGAAGGTGATGGCAATGCATCTAGCACCGAAGAACAGTACGACAACCCTACCGCATTTCTGATCGGCAATGAAGCTGTCGGGCTACGTCCAAAAACAAAAGAGATTTGCGATAAACTCCTTTCTATACCTATGCATCCACGATGTGAATCGCTCAACGCTGCGGTCTCGTCTGCGATTGCTCTATACTCATGGAGTGCCAAGCATCCACGATCAGTAAAACGATAAATAAAAAAAACACCCACTGGGTGTTTTTTTCTGCGTGGTGCTACTTCCTCAAGTATCGGCTAATTGCAATCCAACTAGAGATGACGCCGATAACGATACCTGAACCGAGGACGATAGCAAAAATCTGAAAGAAGTTTGATTTGTAGTATGCGAAGAGGTTCATACCAAAGAAGTCTGCCAGGTGGTTTCCCATCCAATATGTAAATGGATAGAAAATCAGCATCGTGATCATGGATGCGGCAATACCGTAGATAATACCCTCCATCATAAACGGACCTCGAATGTAGCGATTGCCAGCACCAACAAGACGCATGATGCCGATCTCTTCGCGAGCAATAAATATCGCCAATCGCACGGTAGTAAATGTAATCATAATAGATATTGCCACCATGATAAATGACAGAATAAAACCGAGACGCTCAGCACCACTTGCGAGAACAGATAGCCTATCAATAACAGCTTTGTTTTGGTAGTAGTTTATTTTATCTATCGATGCTGATGCAGCCTTGACTGCAGAGCTATCGCCTTCGAGAAACTTCACTACTGTTTCATACTGTGACGTTTCTTTGGCTTTTACGTTGAGTGATGCACCGAGTGGATTGTCGCCTATCTCTTCAAGTGCTTGAAGTGTAACGTAGTCATTCTGGTGACGTTCTTTAAATGTCGCCAGTGCTTGTTCGCGAGTAACATAGTCAATGGCTAAAACTTCAGGAAGCTTTTGCAGTGACGTCTTGAGATCGAGAATAGTGCTTTCTTGGGCAGTGCTCGTAAAGTAAATAGTGACATCTACTTTATCGCGAATATCTGCAAGCGATGAGTTCAATATGGCATTCAAAAAAATAAGTCCAGCGATAACTGAAAGTGTAATCGTCGTAATGAGGACCGCGGCAATCGAAACGATGCCGTTGCGCTTGAAGCTCGTAATTCCCGACCGCATGATTCTTTTTACATCTACCCAAAACATATGTTTGTATTTTGATTAATTAATTTAAATAACATACTTGCCATCTTTATCATCTCGAACGATGCGACCCTTATCGAGAGAAATAACACGCTTGCCGACAGATTCTATTACGCCCCGGTTGTGTGTTGTCAAAATAATAGTAGTACCGAGGTCATTTATTTTCTTGAGAATCTGGACGACTTCGTACGTGTTGATTGGGTCGAGGTTGCCTGTCGGCTCGTCAGCAATAATGAGCTCCGGTTGGTTGATGATGGCGCGAGCAATAGCAAGACGTTGGCGCTCACCTCCTGAAAGCTGGTGTGGAAAATTGAAAATCTTGTCACCGAGATCAACGAGGTCAAGAACGTGTGGAACATCACTCTTGATTTCTTCGTCGGTTTTTCCAGATGCCTCCATGGCAAATGCAATATTTTCATATGCAGTTTTATTTGAAAGTAGTTTAAAGTCTTGGAAAACAACTCCGATACGTCTGCGGAGTTTGGTAAGCTCTTTGGCAGAAAGTGAGTGAATGTCGGTTGATTCAAAAAAAACATTGCCTTCGGTTGGACTTTCTTCAGCCAAGATGAGTTTGATGAGTGTCGTTTTACCTGCACCAGAATGGCCCACAAGCGAAACAAATTCACCAGCTGAAATAGTGAGGTTGATGTCCTCAAGTGCTGGAGAGTCTTTGGGATACTTTTTAGAGACGTTATTGAAATAAATCATATTCTTTATAATGCTTGTTCGGCTTCTATAAAGGCATCGAGATCGCCTTCGAGTACGGCATCAACTTGTGAAGTCTCGACGTCTGTACGATGATCTTTCACCATCTTGTACGGATGGAGCACATAGCTCCTGATTTGATTCCCCCATTCGATATCTGTTGATTTCGAAATATACATGCGCTCTTTTTCGGCTTTCTGTTCTTCTTCACGTAGTCGATACAGTTTGCCTTTGAGGAGTGACATGGCCCGATCGCGATTGGCTTCCTGTGTTCGTTCGCCGTCGGCATGAACAGCGAGACCAGTCGGTGTGTGCACAATGCGCACAGCAGTTTCGCGCTTATTGACATTTTGGCCACCTGGGCCGGAAGAACGGGCGAAATCGATAGACAGCTCGCTTTCGGGTATCGTTACTTCGATATCACTTTTGTCGAATTTCGGAATAACTTCTACCAAAGAAAACGATGTGTGGCGAAGTTTTTTAGAATTGAAGGGTGAAATACGAACCAGGCGATGCACGCCCGACTCGTTTTTTAGTATACCATATGACCGCTTTCCTTTCACTTCAAACGTTACATTGCGAAAACCACCTTGGTCATTCTTATTTTCATGAATCAAGAACACCGTAAAGCCTTTGCGTTCGGCATATTTGTGGTACATGGTAAAAAGCATGGCCGAGAAATCTTCAGCATCATCACCGCCGGCTCCAGAAAAAATAGTTATCACAGCATCGCCAGCATCGTATTTACCAACACCAGACAAAGCTTCTTTAAGTTTTTGATATTCGACAATGACAGCTTGAGCTTTGGTTTTATCGTTCCAGAAATCTGCACCGCTCATTTCAAGCTCAAGCGAGGCAATAGCTTCTTCTATTTTTTCTTTTCGTTCGTTTGCCATTTAAATGTAATTGAATTCATTGAATACGTCTTCGTACATACGTATGACGCGATTGGCTTCAGCTTGGGTTAGTTCAAAATTGGAACCATCGTGGGCAATGCGATTGCGAACTTTGTGTGCTTCCCATGCAGCTTGCACATTTGCAAACTCGGCTTGTGAGGCATTCTTGAGACGATCACCAAGCGTTGCACCAATCAAACCGATTTTTATTGTTAGTTCTTCCAGTATTGTGTCTGCTTCAATAATAGCTAGGCGCCACTCTGCTGCATTGTTTGAAAACATATGGCTTTGGATAATCTGCCATTTTTCATGTTTAGGTGGAACAACAGGAGTTGCAGCAAGCAATTTCTCGGCTTTCTTTTTCTTTTCTTCGGATTCTATTTCTTTGACACGAAGCGTGGAGTAGAAAATAACATAGAGAAAGACAATGCACAAAATACCAAGAATGATGAGGAGACCTTTGCCGAGCGAACCACCAAATAAGCTATACCAAATCCAGTGCAGAAAATCGTACAATTTCCCAAACAAATAATCCAGATTTATAAATGGAATGCCTGTACCCGACGATTGCATATAGGCAGATTATAGCACGTTAGCTTTAGATTTTTTCGTAGTCCATCGCAAAATCAAAGAGTTTTTTGTCAGCACCCGTGGCTGTCGCAAAATGAATATCGAGTGGTAGACCAGTCGAATGCATACCATTTGGCAATGACAATGCTGGGTTACCAGCAATGTTTGCAGGAACCGTAAAAATATCTGAAAGGTACATGGCGAGCGGGTCTTTTGTTTTTTCACCAATTTTAAATGCGGGAGTTGGACTTGTTGGAGTTGCAATAATATCTACTTCTTTAAAAATACTATCGAATTCTTTTTTAATCATATCGCGAACGAGCAAGGCTTTGCGGTAATACGCATCGTAGTAGCCATGCGAAAGTACATAGGCACCGAGCATACTACGGCGTCGTGTTTCAGGCCCGAAACCCCGAGCGCGTGTTTTGGCATATACATCAAAAAGGTTTTTTGGATCTACTGCTGCATCGGTTGCAGCAGAATAACCGTAACGAATACCGTCGAGACGAGACAAGTTTGTCGAAACTTCTGCCGGCATGAGGATGTAGTATACAGCAAGTGAATACTTCATCGTAGGAAGAGAAATGTCTTTGATTGTGTAGCCTGCCGTGCGAAGTTTTGCTATTGAAGCTTTAAAATTTGAAAGTGTTTCTGGATCAATTCCCTTCTGTTCAACTTCACTCCATGGCACCCCGATGATTTTTGTTTCAGTGCCGTTTTCATCCGCATATTTCTTGCGTAATTCAAGTGGTACAGAAGTTGCATCATTTGTGTCATGTGCCGATATTGCCGAATAAACAAGAGCTGCATCTTCGGCGTTTTTAGCAAAAGGCCCAATCTGATCAAGTGAATTTCCCATAGCGATAACTCCATGACGGCTTACATAGTCATATGTTGGCTTCATTCCGACTACACCACAAAGTGAGGCGGGTTGGCGAACGGAGCCACCTGTGTCTGAACCGAGTGCTGCTAGGCACATACCGCTTGCTACCGCTGCGGCTGAACCACCCGACGAACCTCCAGCCACGCGACTACTGTTGTATGGATTTTTTACTACACCATAGGCAGAATTTTCTGTGGACGAACCCATGGCGAATTCGTCCATGTTTGCACGACCCAAAATAACGACCCCTTGTGCGCGAAGATTTTTTACAGGAAGACCTGAATATGTCGCAATGTAAGGCTCAAGAATTTTTGAACCTCCGGATACATGGTGACCTTCAAAAAGAATGTTATCTTTGAGAATAATTGGAATACCGGTGAGTTGCGTTGCAGTGCCTTCTTTAAACATTTTTTCAGCCTCGCGTGCCTGTTCTTTCCAATCAGCAAAAACCTCAAGTACAGCATTGAGTTCAGGATTTTTTGCATCGATAACAGCGACACAAGCTTCACAAAGTTCCGTTGCGGTATAGCCACCACGCACCATTGCAGCATGAGCTTCAGTAATAGTTAGTTTTGTTGTATCTATCATATGTTAGCCGAGAATTTTTTTAACTTTAACAAAACCATCTTGTGTAGCTGGCGCTTGATCCAAAATTTTTTGAGAAAAAGCACCGCCTTCGTGACCAGTAGTTACTTCATCTTCACGGAGGATATTGTATATATCGCCAACTTCACCGAGTGCAACAGTGTCATCTGAAGAAATGCTGCTGGCTGAGGTTTTCGCGTTAGTAGTTGTAGTCACTTCCCTAATCTGATCAACGTAGTGAAGGATATTTTCGAGGTCAGTCGCAAAAGTCTGCTTTTCAGCATCAGTGAGCTCTATGCGCGAGAGCTGGGCGAGTTTTTCTATATCGCGGATTTCCATAGGGCTAGAATAGCATATTACACAGCCTAAATAAACATTACTTGAGAAGCTTCAGGAATCCAGTTTCGTCGAGCACGTGAACTCCAAGCTTCTCCGCCTCAGCAAGTTTCGAACCCGCACTCTCTCCAGCCACAATATAGTCAGTATTTTTTGAAACAGAACCAGCAACTTTTCCGCCATGTGCGAGAATCATTTTCTTGACATCATCACGCGAAAGCGTCGGCAACGTACCGGTGAGGACAAAAATCTTACCTTCGAGTTTGTCTCCTTTGGGTGCTACAAATTTTTCCGGTACTACGCCATTGTCGAGTAGCTTTTGTACGAAGTCGCGATTGTGCTTTTCAGCAAACCACGAGACGATGCTTCCGGCGACGAGCGGGCCGATGTTTTCGATCGCTTCAAAATTTGAAATGGCTGTTGTATTTTCTCTAGGTAACGTGTTGTTGGAGGCTTTGATAATATTTTCGAGGGTGGAAAAATGTTTCGCGAGGTCACGGGCAGTTTCTTCACCAACATGCAGAATTCCGAGCGAAACAATAAATCGATCGAGTGGAGGATTTTTCTTGAGCTCCAAATTTTCGATAATATTTTTTGCACTCTTTTCTCCAAAACGTTCGAGCCCGGACAAGTCGGCTTCGGTGAGCATAAACAAATCTGCTGCATCAGTTATGAGGCCTTCGTCTTTCAAGCGTTCTAAAATCTTAGGACCAACTTCATAGATATCGAGCGCTTTCACAAAATGCTCCATACCACGGATGTTGCGGGCTGGGCATTGTGCGTTTGTGCAATAAAAAGCCACGGACTGATCTTCTTGTGATATTCCTGCTTGTGCCGATTTCTCTAACTTACCTCCCGTAGATCGCTTTTCGATTTCACCACCACATTCCGGACACTTCTTGGGCATGGCAAATTTTTTCTCATGTCCCGTGCGCAAACCTGCAAGCACTTCAACAACTTCGGGAATCACATCACCAGCTTTTTGAATCACAACTGTATCACCGATACGAATATCGAGTCGTTCGATCTGGTCCATATTGTGCAGTGTCGATTTTGAAACAGTGGAACCAGCAACAAGCGTGGGTTTGAAATGAGCCAACGGTGTTAAAACCCCCGTGCGACCAACTTGCACCGTTATATCGAGAACCTGCGTTGTGGCTTTTTCGGCAGGATATTTAAATGCCACCGCATAGCGGGGAGCTTTACCCACCACACCAAGTTCGTCTTGCATACCGAGATCATCTACAGCAATAACGACACCATCTGTTCCAAACGGTAAACTCGGACGAGCTTTTTCTATTTTGGAAATATGTTTTTCGATGTCGGCGAGCGTCGCGCACTTTTCTTCAAGATTGCTCATCGGAAAGCCGAGCGACGCGAGCAAGCGATGTTTGTCACTGTGGCGACGAATCGTGCGGCCAAAATCATCTGATATTGAAGCAATGTCGTAAGCAAAGAAATTGAGTTTACGAGAACGTGATGTTTCTGGATCCAACTGACGAATTCCCCCAGCGGCCGCATTGCGGGTATTTGCAAAAAGTGGTTTACCTTCGCGCTCCTGTATTTTATTTAAAGCAAAAAGCGTTTTTTTCGACATGACGATTTCGCCTCGAACTTCGATTTTCTTTGGGAATGGTGCCTCAAGCACAACTGGTACGTCCGGAACCATTGAAACATTTTGTGTAACATCTTCACCGACGAAACCATCGCCTCGCGTTGCTGCAGTGACAAGACGGCCGTTGTCATAGTTAAGTGTTACAGCTAAACCATCAAATTTAAGTTCAGCAAAATATGAAATAGTTTGTCTGCCAAGTAGTTTATTCATCCGTTCAGCCCAGACTTCTAACTCAGCAACGGAAAAAATATCATTTAGCGAAAGCATGCGGCTTGCGTGGGTCACTTTTACAAAAGCATCGAGCGCACGGCCCGCGACGCGTTTGATGGGATCATCCGTAATACGGTATTCGGGATAGCGATTTTCGAGCTCACGCAATTCACGAGTCAACGAGTCGTAAACGTCGTCAGTAACGGATGGGTCATTTTTGATATGGTAAAGCTCTCGCAAACGAGTGATTTCAGTACGGAGTTTCAGTATTCGTTTCTGGGCATCAGCATCGCTCGCTTTTAGCATATACCTAGCATAGCAAAATGCCGACGATATTGCAGTAATACGTGCTAGTTGGCGTAAGTTGCCCCAAGCAAACGTTCCACTGCTCTTGCGCCTGCGCCATTCGTAAAATGCAAATCTCCTATTCCACCGATTCCATATTCTATATTTGTACAATCAACGTTGTAGCCACGAGCTTCGATTTTAGTGGCATTTGTCACCGTACCGTCGGGGTTATTTATATTGTAATCTTTGTTGATAGAAAAAACTGCACAACCAGGCACAGTCGTGGTGTTAACCATTGCATTTACTGGTAGTGTGTAGACAAAAAAAGTTGGCGTGGAAATATTGACCACGGGTTGCGGTGGCATACCCCCACAAGTAAGAGAGGGATTTGCTCCTGTAGAAAAAACCGCTTGCTTTACATCCCAATACAAAGCGCACTCGAGACCAGTATCTGCTGCGGTAAAAGAGTACTGACTAGATTTAGCATTAACTGAAAGTAATTGCTCTTTGTATGCAACTCCTGAAATCGACAGTGCCATGAGTAGTAATATGCTCGAAACAAGAACAGCAAACAAGGCTACAAAACCTTGCTCATTGTTTTTTTTATTTTTTCTAAAAAAAGTACGCATAGAGATGTGTTAGTTTGGCAACCAGTTAGTTAAGTTTTCTGTGAGCGTAATATTTTTTTCACCTGTATTTTTTTCTTGCCAATAGACAGAAGCGGTTATTGTAATTTCATCTGTACCGATTTGTTGAATAGTAAAAAATCGGCGGAAAGGAGTATTTGGACTTGGTGAATATGGCTGAGAAAAGTATCCTGACAACGCATCTACACTAACGGGATAATCAACGCATCGGTTCTGGTCTCCGCAAGCTATGAATTCCGGAGTTGGGTCAGTGTCTGTTGGGTCTGCGATCACGCATAACGCACCGTCACATACCAGAATACTGTCCAAAAAACTATTCCAGTTTTGAGCTACGCCAACAGCAGGGCTGTATTTATTGCGAACGTGACGAATATACTCCAATTCTTCTTGTACGAGATAGTTGGCGGTGATGCGATTTTTTGTGGCAATAGTACTTGCAACGCCACTTGCGACAGTTGAAATAACCGCAGTGATAGATATCGAGAAAATTGCAACTGCAACCAGTGTTTCAACAAGAGTAAATCCTGCCTGGGTAACTGCTGCCTTTTTTCCTCTATTTTTAACAAATAATAATTTCATATACGTGTGCTATGGCATGACTACATCGATGTTTCGTTGTGTTGCTGTTGTTTGTAAACTAAATGGCGTCTCAACATTTTTGTATATAACTTTTCCAGAAATACGGATCGTGACACGGGGTGCAGCAGCATATGTTCCAGGTATCGTATTAAATACATTGAATCCGGAAGTGGTACAATCGATATGAATATCTGAAGATGTAATGGCGACAAAATTTGCACCGCCATCTATAGATTTTTTCAACGTACAGTTGTCAGCCGGATCAAACCAATACACGACTTGATCCTCAGCATGAGCTGTCGCTGTGGTTTGATCAAATGGAATACCTGACATGGGTTCGAGCGCGACTTCCATAGCACCCGTGTGTCCCGTGGTACCACAGTCGTTCGGAGTTACGAGAAAATCATTGGCTTGACCGAAAACTATCGCTGGATCAGTTCCCGTCACGCAGTGATAGTATGATCCAAGTTTAAAATTGCGAGACATGTCTTCCATTGTGTAATTTAAATTGTCGATAATACTACGCAGGTTTTGAGATTTTTTATTGACACTATTCACATTGAGCAAACTACTAATACCGATCACCATGACAATAGTAAATATTGCAATAGCTACCATTGCTTCAATCAATGTAAAACCTTGCTGGTGGGGATTTTTTTTTATTTTAGAAAAATAAGTATCCATGATTTTTTACTACTGATGGGATTGTACACTGATTTGACCTAACCCTGTAACAATAATATCCTTGCTTGCTGTATCGCTATTTGGTGAACTTACCGTAATCTTGGCATAATTATAAACTGCACCTGAACTCACATCTGTTGTGATAATAGCGTCTGGAAACGGACGTTTAAAAACAATGTTGAGACCATAATCACCGGTGATATCTTCGGTGCATTCATTTTCTATCCCTACACAAATTTCACTAATATAGTTTCCTTGGCCGAGTGAAATATTATCTAGGCACTCTGTTCCTAACCCAGTACCGCACGCAGGATAACCGTTGTGGAGCATATTGTCGGGCACTGTCGGCTCTAGCATGTAATCAAAAAAAGTAAGTAGAGTTTTGCCTGGTGTGCCTCCATAGCCAGCAATAACATTGTTACTGCCGTCAGCATACGTGGTCAGATATACACCGTATCTCGGTGCGCAATCTCTCGTGAGTCGATCGCACGTGGCGAGTACATCGTTGGTTCGCCCGGAAATTGCATCTTTTTGTGCCTGATTGATTTGAAGTGCAATATCTTGAGCCAAATTTTGCAATGTAATATTGCGACCAAATCGTGTGAAGTTGAGCAACAGCGTTCCTGCTAAAATAGAAAAAATTGAGATAACAATAATAAGTTCAATGTACGTAACACCACGTTGTTCTCGATCAAATTCATTCCAAAAACGAAGCATATATTAGAAATAACCAAGCAAGCTTGTTACGGTTACATTAAGGAAGAAAGCGAGGATAGTACCAAAAATCAAAAATGGCGCAAAAGGTAAATACATTTTTTTTGTGGCATTACGGCCTAGTATGATAATCAGGAAAACACCAATCAGAGCCCCAGTCCAGAAACTGAGCACAAGAGCAGCAAAACCTCGTTCAGCACCAAGCATAAATCCAATAGCTATGGCGAGTTTTACGTCACCAAAACCGAGCCAGGCTCCTTTAGAAACTGCCCAGAGAATGAATAATGGTAATGCAACGAGTGGCCCAGCAAGAATTGCATTTAATGTGGCAGTGTGAAAATGCACGCTACCAAAATTACTCAAAAAAAGTCCAATGAATGTGATGAATATCAATGGATAAACTAAATTGTTAGGTATGATTTTGTGGCGAATATCGTATCCGACGATTACCAACATAATCGCAAATATTAAAGTGTAAAATGCAATAAAGTAAGTGAAAATAGCACCAGATAGTGGCAAGAAAAAAGCAAAGCGAGAAACGAGCATGAGCAAGATCGCACCCATGCTAAACTCTATGATCGGATAGACGATAGAAATCGGTGTATGACAGTCACGGCATTTGCCACGCAGGCCGAGATAAGAAAATATCGGCACAAGTTCGTACCAAGACAAGTTTCTGGCACAGGTCAGACAACCACTTCTCCCTCCAAAACCACGGCCGCTGTTATGTCGGAAAATAATAACATTTAAAAAGCTACCGAGAACGGTACCAAAAAGAAATATAACGACAGGTATGAAATACTCCATTGCAAGAATTATACCACCGAGCACGATTTTTCTGCAGAAAGTGCGTGGAAAAGAAAAAAGCCCTGTGAGGGGCTTTTTTCTTTTATCGACACTCTGTTCCTGTTGGAGCGTTTGGGATTTTCCCCGCAAACCCGCTGCTGTCGATACAGAAAGTATCGGCAGTAAACAAAGTTGTGTATGCATAGTACTGTTGTGAATTAGTTCCACCCACAACACAAGTAACTGTTTGGCTATTGGCGTTTGCTGCTGCCACCATGAGATTTTCAAATTTGGTGAGAGTACCAGTAGTCGCTGGGGTATACGAACCTGTTGCACACAAGCCGGCATAACTAAGATTTGTCTCATCGTAATAGTTCTCAGCCTCAGCGCGTGCGCTCGACATAGACGTTATGGCACTAGCGTCGCGAGCTTTTTCTCGAGCAGTTCGGAGGTTGGTGATAACCATTGCCGCCAAAATACCGATAATTGCAATAACGACGAGAAGTTCGATCAATGTAAAACCTTGTTGAAGCTTTTTGTTCATTGTAAAAGTCATAAGTTATATTTGTACAATTAATAGTATACCACTCCTGCGCTCTCCTTGTACCAATAGCGGTGTGTGGATAACGAATTATTGAATCGAACTTGCAATGTTGTATATCGGGACCAAAATTGATGAGAGTAAAATACCGACACCAATACCGAGAACAACAATCATTATCGGCTCGATCAAGCTGACCAATGTATCGACCATGTCATCAACTTCGCGTTTATAAAAATGCGCCATCGTTCTGAGAATTTGTCCGAGCGAACCAGTTTCTTCACCAGTTTTCATCATCTGAACCATGATTTGTGGAATCATTGGTTCACGGCCTAGTGCATCTGAAAGTGCGGAGCCGCCCTTGACTGCCTCTGCCGTATTTTTCAAAATCAAACTATATGCCTGTGAGCCGACAACGTTGCCCGTGATCTCGATAGCATGCACAATCGGAATACCAGACGAGATCATAGTGTCGAGGTTGTCCGCAATACGTGACAAGAAAAGTTTTTGGTACAGTTTTCCAAAAAGCGGAATAGTGAGGCGGAGTTTGTCGAGGTAGAGTTTCCCCTTCTCTCGACGCGACAACATAAAACCGTATAGTGCCACGAGGACAAGCGCTATCAAAAGAAATACTCCGTAATCGACAAAGAAATTGGAAATACCGATGATGATTCTTGTATACACAGGAATATCTTGGCCAGACTCGAGGATGATTTCTGAAAGTTTCGGAATAACCATAACCATCATCAAAATCATGACAGCAACGAATACGATAATAACGAATGCAGGGTAGATAAGGGCGTTGCGGGTTTTTGACGTAAGTTCGTATTGACGATCGAGGTAGTCCGCAAGGTAGCTAAATGTTTTAGTAAGCGTTCCGGACTCTTCACCAGCTTGCACCATGTTTGTATAAAATTCTGTAAAAATATCTGGGTGTTTTGCGAGTGAGCCGGAAATAGAGGTACCGGCTTGCAAATCGTCCACCACCTGCGTCAGATGTTTTCGCAGAGTTTTATTTTCAGTGTTCGATGCGAGCATTGAAAATGCTTTGAGGGCAGAGACTTGAGCCTCGAACAGTGTCGATATCTGTCGTGACAAAATAACAATGTCTTTCTGTGGAACATGCGTAAATATTTCGGTCTGCAAACCTTTCTCGTCTTCGCTTTTTATAGAAACGACAACGAGTCCACGACGTTGGAGTGCACTGATAGCCAAATCACGTGAAGACGCTTCGACAGTGCCCTCTTTTTTATCACCCTTATCTGAAATTGCTTTATATCGAAATACCATATTACATCAGGCGCTCGAGCGCTTTTGGATTAAGTGAGTGCAAGTAAGCGTCTTCCACTGTGATTTCACCTTTCTGTACAAGCTCAATCAGTGATCGGTTCATGTCTACCATGCCTTGTTCGTATCCTGTTTCGATAACGATATCGATTTCATGTGTCCGTTTTTCACGAATCAAGTTTGCCACGGCATTGTTGTTTATGAGCAGTTCGTACGCTGGTATTTGTCCACCAGAGATGCGGGGTATGAGTCTTTGCGAGAAAATACCGAGGAGTGAGTTCGAGAGTTGAACTCGGATCTGCCCCTGCTGTTCAGCCGGAAAAGAGTCGATAATACGATCAATAGTTTGTGCAGCATTGTTTGTATGTAGTGTTGAAAAAACCAAGTGTCCAGTTTCTGCAGCGGTAACTGCGGTTGATATAGTTTCAGGTTCACGCATTTCGCCAACCATGATAACGTTTACGTCTTCTCGAAACGCGGACCTGAGTGCGGAATGAAAATCTTTCGTATTGATACCGACGGCACGCTGATCGATAATAGACCTTTTGGCTTCGTATACGTATTCGATCGGATCTTCGATAGTAACGATGTGCTCTGCGCGCTCTTCATTGATCATTGAGATCATGGCAGCAAGGGTAGTTGATTTTCCTTGACCAACTGGACCAACAACCAAAAAGAAACCCTGTTTCTTGCGAGCAAGTGTACCGAGTATTGGCGGCAAATTGAGCTCTTCCAGAGTTCGAACGTGTGGTATCAGACGAAGTGCAATAGAAAAACCATTCTGTGCCATGAAGCCATTGCCGCGCAAACGTTGTTCGCCGTTGTTGTAGCTATATGAAAAATCTACTTCAAGCGTATTTAAGAACTGATTGAATTTTTCTTCATCTTTGAGGAGTACTTTTAAAAGTCCGAGTACGTCATTGTTGTCATAGACTTTGCGAGTAACTAAAAAAATAAGCTGCCCCGTTACTCGGATAGCTGGGTGGCGTCCTGCACCTATGTGAATATCTGATCCGTTTTCTCGGACAGCGGTTAGTATGAGTTCGTTTAATTCTTGTGTGTAATCCATTGTGTAAAATTATTTATCGCCAACTATTTTCATTACTTCGGTGACGACTTCCGAAGGCGTCATACTTGCCTTGACGATATATCCTGACGCACCGAGCGATTCTCCAAGCTTGATATCTGACTGCTGTCCACGGTTTGAAAGAATAATTTTGATCGTCGCTGGTATAAGCTTTTCATCTTTCAGAACTTTAAGAAGTTCAAAACCGTCCATTCCCGGCATAAGCACATCGAGCAACATGATATCGGGCACGTATCCCCCGCGCATCATTTCAAGTACTTTGTCAGGATTTGGTGCTGTTGCAACTTCAAAATTCGATTGCGAAAATTTCAATGCATACATATCGAGCAGAAATGCATCGTCATCGACAATCAAAACTTTATGTTTTTTTGCTGGAGTATCAGCCATGTATAGTAATTATAGTACACCCGACTACCAAGTAAACCTACTGTATGTTGAAATTGTAGACTTCTTGGAGCGGCACAATCCCCTTGGCGGACTTCAAAATCGCATCTTCACGCATAAGGAGCATGCCTTTTTTGCGAGCGATATTGTAAATGTCGATTTCATTTGGTGTTTTCAATATAACCTCCTGCATATCTTTGTCTACGGCAAACATTTCAAATACAGCAACACGACCTCGTGTGCCAGACGGGCAGTCTGACGTCGGTTGAGATTCGTAAAGTGGAGCGTTGAGATTGAGATCTTTTTTGAATTCTGCTGGCAAATCCGCAAATTGCTTTTCGAGCATCTGACTAAGTGCGCCATCTACAGGCATTTCTTTTTGGGCACCTGAACAAATAACACGAGTAAGACGTTGCGCAATCGAAAGGATAAGTGTTGGTGCAATCAGGTACGGATCAACACCCATGTCTACAAGACGAGGTACTACACCGAGGGCATTGTTGGTATGAAGTGTCGAAAGCACAAGGTGTCCAGTGAGAGCCGCCTGGATGGCAAGCTCGGCTGTTTCTTTGTCACGAATTTCACCCACCATGATGATATTTGGGTCCTGACGAAGAACAGAGCGTAAACCAGATGCAAATGTATAGCCGATTTCTGGCATAACTTGAGATTGATTTACATCTGGCATATGGTATTCAACTGGATCTTCGAGCGAAACAACGTTTGCAGACTCACGATTGAGTTCATTTAACATCGAGTACAGCGTCGTGGTTTTACCTGAACCAGTCGGGCCAGTGATGAGGATCAGACCGTACGGTTTCTTGAGTGCATCACGAATCATTTGTTTATTGAGGTCAGAAAGTTCAAGTTTGTCGAGCGGTAAAACACCGCGCTCAGAATCGAGAATACGCATTACAACTTTTTCGCCATAGTACGTTGGCAATGTCGAAACACGAAAATCTATTTTACGACCAGAAACTTTGGCACTAAAACCTCCGTCCTGTGGTTTACGTTTTTCATCGAGGCGAAGTTTTGCCAAAATCTTGATACGCGCGACAATTCCGGCATAGACATTGAGTGGCAATACGAGTGACGTGTGCAAAACACCATCAACACGGAAACGAACTTTAACTTGCTCCCCTGTATTTTCGATGTGTATGTCGGAAGCATTACCCTCGGTTGCGTGATTGATGATAACCGCCACGATTTTGATTATTGGTGCATCTTCAACAATTTTTTCTTCGTCCCGAGTATCTTTTTTCGGCATATCAACATCGACGTTTGCGGTTGCGCTCGCTATTTCAACATCGAGTTCTGAAAGTGCTTCGTCAACTTCTGTCGAAATACCTTGGTAGCTATTTAAAACCAACTGATAGTCGTCTGGTGCAATAAGGAATACTTTATAGGGAATATTCATGCGCACAGATATAAACTGCAATGCGTCAGTGGCTTGCATATTGTCGGGGTCGAGCATGCCGACTTCGAGCACTCCGTCCGTCATACCAACCGGCACCATGCTGTAATGTTTCGCAGAATCTTCTGGAATGTATTTTAAAATATCTGCTGTTATACCTTTCTTGTCTACTTTTTTAAACGGTACTCCAAAATAATCACTCTTGAGGCGAGCAATATCTGTTGGGGAAAGTCCAGCTTCGACAAGTGCAGCATCGACATTGCAGTCGAAACGTTCTTGGGCAATGCGCGAAATAGAAGAGATTTGCTCTTCTTTAATAATCTTATTTTTTGCAAGATGCTCGAGAAAGCTCATATGGAGCTATTGAGCGGTTTTAAATTGGACAACGTCACCATAGACAGTGGCGCCATTGAGCTCGACCGCGGCGCGGACGTAGAAAGTAGTATTTGCAGTCAGGCCTGTTAGTGTTGCCGTAAATGATGAGTCTGTGCCAGTTTGTTTTGTTGTTTTATTTATTGCGTTTTGATTGGTCCCCCATTCAAACCAGCGACTAGATGTACCGATAATGATTGTTGAAGCACTAACTGTTGCAGAACGTTGCCCGACATTTTGTACGCCACTGGTTGTTACAGCTGAAGCTGGTGCAATAATGTCTGCTGGCAATCCTCCAATGCCACCCATGTTATTTGTAGCTGTCGGATCTGCTGCTATCATGCCCACGTCTACACCTATCGGAGCGAAAGGGTTAGGTCGGCCAACATCCGTCGGTTCAGGCAAGTCTTGCGACATATCTTTGAGGGCAAGAAATTCAGGTTTATCAAAAATATCTGTATTGAGCTTTATCTGATCAAGGTTGTTTATCTGACGAAGTACAGATTGGATAGTTTGGTCTGTTGTTGTATTCCCCTGTGGAATAGTAACAGCGGTATTGGTGACTTGCGACTGAAGTAGTGGGTCTGTTTGACCGTTTGCACTGTTACCAAAAGCAATATAACCGAATACAGACAGTATGCCAGCGGTGAGTAAAATAGAAATGATTTTGGTTGATGATTTCATACTAGTTTATAGATTTAAGCCAATAAATCTTTGCTTTTATTTCAAACCTATAGACATCTTTGGAGTCCTGAGCGTCAAACGTAACTGAAGAAATATCTATGATACGGAGGTTTTTTTCCATATCTCCGACAAGCTTGGTGAAATTGGCAAACGTGCCAGTAAATGTCATTGTCAGGTTAAACGTATTATAGTCCTTTTTAGACTCTTGGGCGGTTTTATTGTCTCTGATGGGCACAGTTGCGGTGGCTGTAGTGGTAGTATTTGCTTTAGCTTGCTGGTCAACATCGAACTTTACGGCATTTAAAATAACACCATATTGTTTTGCTGTGCGGTCTACGTCGATAATAAGTTTGATATTGTCCAGATTATCTGGCATCAATTTTCCAAGACGATCAACAAGGGATGTATCGAGTGCATTGTATGTTGTTGCAAGCTTGTCTCGTTTTTTGAGTGCTGCATCGAGTTTCGTGGTCGCATCTTGTAGTTTACCGACTTCGACACTTACGCCTTTGGCTTCATCGTACATCGGCTTGGTATATAAAAAATACGAGCCTACGGAAAGCATTACTAACAAAAATGGAATAATAAATTTACTCATACTATTGTGGTTGTGACGGATCGCTTGTTAATCTGCTGATGTAGGTCGAATACGATACGAGATCAGCGTCGACTGAAAATGTGAGATCGAAAGATACGCGAGCTCTATCGTCGAGGTTGAGGTTCGAGAAAATCGGATTGATGAAATAGGTATTTTTATTGGCTCCGACGCCAGCGAGTACGTCTGACTGCGATGCTATTGCCGCATAATTTACAGCTCGCCCTGCCATCTTAATCGCGATCTGGCTTCCACTTGTAGAAGCTTGCGAAAGGTCAAACTTGGTAAACTGAACTGTTTTAAGCGAAAGCTGTGCGAGTTTGGCAAAAATTGGCGAGACAAGAGTATGTCTTGCCAAAACATCGTTTGACGCAATAATACGTTTATCGAGCACAGCCACCTGTCGAAGAAAGTCAGCATCAAATGTTTTAGTTTTTGTTGCGATTTCTGCAGTTAGTGTGTCGCGTTGTTTTATCATGGATACTTTATAAAAATAAGAGCCACCAAACAAAATTACCGCAATAACAAAAAGTATTGTCGCGCCAACGCTAAATATACTTGCCGAACCGCGAGTAACCGGAGCACGGGCTTCGGTGATAGGTTTTTTGGGAATAAATGATGTTTGAAACTGTTGATCCATATGCAATTACGTTTAGTATATCATTTCCTTACAGCTAAAAGGTTTTTTTAGCCTGTGTATAACAACTACTGGAGCTTTCGAAGTGCTAGTCCAACAGCGACAGCGAATTCTGGACCAGTTTCTGCTAGTATTCCTTCGAGAAAGGCAGGGGCTTCAACTTTTTGGAATGCATTCCCGTACATAACCTCGACTTTGAAACGTTCTTCGGCTGCTTCGTAAAAACCTTTGATAAGTGACACTCCTCCGACGAGTATAACTTTACCGACAACTTTATTATAGCGACGCTCATATGCCAAGATCACGCTTTGGGTTTC
>CALRFB010000012.1 GCA_943356455.1 Candidatus Nomurabacteria bacterium
AGCTAGTGTAGCAAATACAATTGCCACGGATACTGTTTCTATTTTATGGTCGGTATGAGTTTGCATTCTTATCTCCAGATACTATGCTCCGACAGGAATCGTTTCAGCTTTTTTGGGAATGATGCCATTGGCAACGAGCACGGCATTGTATTCGTCTTGCTCGAGAGTTTCAACTTCCATAAGTTTAATAGCGATAGCATCAAGCACTTTTTTGTGTTTGGAAAGTTCTTCTTTGGCACGCTCATGGGAATCTTTGATGATTTTTTCCACTTCCCCATCTATCAAGCTACCAACTTTTTCTGAATAGTCTTTGTCTTCAACTCCTTGACCAAACATAGTGCGGCCACCGTCGGACTCGAGGGCGATCGGTCCTATTGCATCGGACATCCCCCATCTTGTTACCATTGCACGAGCAAGGTTTGTTGCAACCTGCAAATCATTTGATGGGCCAGTAGTGATGTCACCAAAAATCATTTTTTCTGCAACGTAACCTCCGAGAGATACAACGATGTCGTCGAGGAATTCATTTTTAGATTGAAGTTTACGTTCTTCAAGTGGAAGTTTGAGTGTGTATCCGCCTGCACGCCCGCGAGCAACGATGGAGACTTTGTGTACAGGATCGGCATAATGCAAAACAGAAGCTAGTACTGCGTGTCCGGCTTCGTGGTATGCGGTGATCTTTTTTTCAGCTGGTGAAAGTAGATGGCTTTTACGTTCTGGGCCCATCATTACTTTTTCAATAGCTCGAAGTAGGTCGTATTGGGTGACTTTTTTGCGATCTTCTCGAGCTGCTAAAATAGCGCCTTCGTTCATGAGTGAGAAAAGGTCAGCTCCCGAAAAACCTGGTGTGCGTTCGGCTATGACACGAATATTTACATCTTCACCGAGTGGTTTTTTATGTGAGTGTATTGTTAGGATTTCTTCACGGTCGTTGCGGTCTGGTAAATCGAGCATGACACGACGATCGAAACGGCCCGGGCGAAGTAAGGCAGGGTCGAGAACATCGGGGCGGTTGGTTGCTGCCATGACAATGACTTTCTCATTTGGTTCAAAGCCGTCCATTTCAACGAGGATTTGGTTCAGTGTTTGTTCACGTTCGTCATTGCCGCCACCATAACCGGAACCGCGCACGCGCCCGACAGCGTCGATTTCGTCTACGAAAATAATCGCGGGCGCGGCTTTTTTCGCAAGTTCAAACAAATCACGAACACGTGATGCACCAACACCAACAAACATTTCGACAAATTCTGAACCTGAGAGATGAAAGAATGGCACACCGGCTTCCCCAGCTACCGCACGAGCGAGCAATGTTTTACCAGTTCCTGGAGCACCCGTGAGCAAAACCCCTTTTGGGATACGTGCACCGATTTCTAAAAACTTTTTAGGATTTTTTAAAAAGTCCACTATTTCTTTCAATTCTTCTTTGGCTTCTTTTGCGCCAGCCACATCTTTAAATGTTACGCGGTTATTTTTATCGTTTGGATCAGTGATTTTGGCTTTAGATTGTCCGAAGGAAAAAGCTTGCATACCTGCTCCACTAGCTCGACGAGATAAAATCCAAATAAAAATAACGAGTACGAGTACTGGTAATACAATAGGTAGTATGTTGAGCAAGAAATAACCGAGACCGGATTCACTTTTGATTTCAATGTTTACTGCTGCGACTTTGTCTGCTGGGACACCAAGACTTGCAAATGTTTCCGAGAGCGAAGCTTCAGATTCTTTTTTTGCATTGAGTATCGTATCGTCCGTTTTCGTAACAGTAAGATCGTTACCGGAAACGAGAATACTCTTTACTTCCCCGACACTCACACTGTGCGCAACGTCTGACAGTGAGGAAACTTTTTTTTCTGTACCATCGCCACTGATGAGCGAATATAAGAACGTGATAGCGAGAAATAGCAAAATCGCCCCAAATATGTAATTACTAAATGACTTTTTTGGTTCAGTGTTTTTTGTTTTTTTGCCGGGATTCGGCTGTACGGGATTTTTCATGACGCTTCATTTTACCATAAAATAGAGTAATTTCTACGGGTCAAACCAATCTCTAATACATCAAAAAAATCCCTGTAGTATGCTATTATCGTCCTATGGCAAACTTGGTAGATAACAACATCATTCGCCGTGACTACGAAATACTCGATACCTGGGATGCAGGCGTCGAGCTTTTGGGTTTTGAAGTCAAATCTGTTAAAGCAGGCCACGGATCTCTACGTGGTTCATTTGTCAAAATAATGGATGGCCGTCCTGTACTTATCAATGCGTACATTCCCGAATACCAAGCTGGAAACACTCCCCCAAGCTACGATCCGCACCGCACGCGCAACTTACTTTTAAATAAAAAAGAGATCAATACACTTATTCGCGACACCAAAGAAAAAGGTTTGACAATAGTGCCTATCGACTTGTATAATAAAGGCCGTTTAGTGAAGCTCAAAATCGGTCTCGGTAAAGGTCTCAAGAAGCACGATAAAAGAGAAAAGATCAAGGAGCGCGACACCAAACGCGACATTCAGCGCACGTTGAAAAATCGATAATCACCTGCCGAACTTTATTTGGTATGGGTGAGAAATTGGGGATGATTGGTGTTGATAGGTCTGATTCTATCGACTAGCCGCATACCGAGCTTGGGCACAACTCGTAAAACTATGTTCAAACTCCAAATGCAAACGCATCTGGTTCAGTGAAGTCTCCGTTCGCAATGAACGCCTTCGCTTTCGCACGCGCCTAAACGGCCCGCGAATGTCTTTATTTGCTACCACCTCGTCGGCGAGTAAAGGCACTATACATCGAGGT
The DNA here is from genome assembly GCA_943356455.1 of Candidatus Nomurabacteria bacterium. Taxonomy (GTDB): domain Bacteria; phylum Patescibacteriota; class Minisyncoccia; order Phycocordibacterales; family UBA9973; genus JAGOSA01. Next base: position 2,797 of record CALRFB010000012.1, read on the forward strand.
TAGGAATTGCTCCGCCCGAAGCAGTCTCCGAAATTAGGGATCGGTGCAACAGTATTTTGCTGTCTCTATAGCTGGTGCACTTAAACTTTAAGAGGTAGCTATGTATGTAGACGTTACCGATATTCATTCTTAGACGGGAGTTCGATTCTCCCCATCTCCACAAAAATAAGGAGCGCAGCGACTATATTTTTGTAGGATGTCGCACTGCAAAGTGCGACGCCACAAACAAATTAGAAAAACCGCCATAAGGCGGTTTTTCCTTTAAGTATTTTATTTTACTGGTTCTGCGCTCAGAACAAATACCTACATCGGCATCGGCATTTTAGCCACGTAGCCGAAAACTTCAGGATTTACCATGCCAAATATCATGGCAATGTGAGCAATTATGAGAAATATTCCCACAAATGTCGCATGAAGTTTGAGTTTTTCATTCTCACTTTTAGTCTTTCCGATCAGTCCTGTTTCGAGCAGTGCTAAACCTGCAAGAGGAATTACACCAAGAAGATATGAGGATACAGCGATTATATCTGCGAAGCCTCGCCATTCTCCATTCGTCGTGATCGGTATAAATGCATTATTGAAGAGGTAGATAAACACTCCTACAAAATAAATACCGACAACAATTCCTGCGTACCGATTTATTTTCTTGGCCATACTATTCATATTCCTAGAAAATAAAAGATAAAGTTCTGTTACTGCGATTGCTTCCGCTAGTACAACCGGTATAACCATAAAGAATAGTAAATTCCAAGGTTGATTGGTAGCTAAAAGCTCCATATAGTGTGTCATTGTCATAAGATGTTAGATTAAACTAATAAAAAAATGACGGACATTTAATATGCCTTTGAATTGAGGATGCCGTTTGAAAATAAAAATTGATAAAGCGGCTCGATGCTTTTATGCCAATGACGAACAAGGTACAGGAGCGGGGGTGAAGCACAGATGTACAATAAGAAAATAATTGTTGAAAATGCCGCAATGAGTGGCATGTATTTGGCTAGAAAAATAGTGGTAGAGAGTTGCTGCCAGTTGGATAGTGTATCTGCAAGTGACAGGGGGCAAATCCCCTGTTCTCCGACTGTATATGGGCAATCTCCGTGCATGTGTTGCATGTGAGAAGATTGAAATACCAGAGTAAGCCCAAACAGACAAAACAACCCGTAGAAAAATAACGTTAGGGATGTTGCTATTTTTTGTATAGTTAATTGTTGCATTTTGATCAACGTATTCATTTTAGCACGCCTTATCTCTCACCTATCTGTTGTCTCCACATCGCATGATACAGACCATCATCTTTCTTGAGAAGTTCTTCGTGAGTTCCTGCTTCAATCATAACACCTCTTTCGAGGACATAAATAATATCAGCATGCATAATTGTTGAAAGACGATGTGCGATCAGTACTGTTATGTGGGACTTTATTTCGGAAACATCTTTGATCGTTTTACCAATTTCTTCTTCCGTCAAAGAATCTAGCGAGGAAGTAGCTTCATCAAAAATCAGAATTTTTGGTTTACGTAACAATGCACGCGCAATAGAAAGTCGTTGTTTTTCCCCACCTGAGACTTTCACTCCCCCTTCACCAATAACAGTATCAAGTCCCCTCCCTCCACGTTCAAGTAAATTCTGACATTGTGCTTTGCTGAGTGCATCCAAACAATCAGCATCACTTGCACCCGGGTTCACAAAAAGCAGATTCTCTCGAATCGTGCCGGAGAAAAGCTGGGTATCTTGAGTAACGAAACCAATTTGTTTTCGTAGTTCTTCTTTGTCGATATCTTTATAAAGAATATTATTGTACAAAATAGTACCACTTGATGGTTCGTATAAACCGACGAGCAATTTTACCATCGACGTTTTTCCGGAGCCAGATGGACCGACAAATGCAATCGTCTGTCCTTGTGCCATGGTATAGGAAATCTGAGTGAGTGCCTGACTCGTTGCTGATGTATATCCAAACGATACTTTTTTAAATTCTATCTTTTGCACCTCACCGATAATTTTAGGATGTACCGGCTTTGGCTCTGACGCTGTATCCATGAGCTTTGTGTAGTTGGCGATCGAAGCTTCCGCTTGACGATACGAAGCAATAAACGCTGGGATACTTTGCAACGGAGCAAACAACCAGTACGTATATATATTGAGAGAGAAATATTGACCAATCGTAATAGAGCGATTGAAAATCAAATAAAACAAGAACAGGTATAGCCCCGCGCGGACAGTATTCGTCAATGTACCTTGTACGAAATCAAGGCTACGCAAATAGCGAAGTTTCTTGAGTTCAAGTTTAAGAATTTTCTCTGTTGTCGTATTGAGTCGATCGATTTCCTGACCCGTAAGCCCGAGTGATTTTACGAGTTCGATATTTCGGAGCGATTCTGTTGTAGACCCAGCAAGCGCCGTGGTTTCAGCAACGATTTGGGTTTGCACGACTTTTATTTTTTTCGACATAAACATCGAAACACTGCCGATCAATATGACCGCAGTAAGAAAAACAAAAGGAATTATCCAATTAATTGTCGAAGCATATATACCGATAAATATCAGAATGAGTATGGGCAGAGCAAGCGAGTTAATAATGTCAATAATCAATTTTTCGGTATCTTGTCGCGCTTTCTGCAATTTACCAAGTGTTTCTCCGCTACGCTCGTCTTCGAAAACAGCATATGGTAGTGAGAGCGAGTGTTTGACTCCCTCGCGATACATGTCGGCTCCGGAACGTTGTGAAATCGTATTCAGGTAGTAGTCCTGGAAATTTTTTGCAATACGAGACACGAGAGCTGTACCCATGTATGCAAAAAGAAGTAGCCCAACTCCACGGAAAAATTCCGACTGCGTAAGACTAGCAAACTTGAGTGCGTAATTGTCGATCACCTTCTGAAATATGATCGGTTCAAAAAGTGAAAAAACCTGGTTTACAACGGCCAGGATAAATACAAAAATGCCAAGCTTCCAATATTTTTTTAAATAGAAGATAAATAAGTGCATGGGGCTGATTATAGCAGACTATCGGCCCAGCTTACGAGTGATTGACATTCATTGAATAAATTGTTATACTTCACTCACAATAGAACTGTAGTTTAAGGCCGTCGAATAAACGTACTTTCATTGTATTTATTAGATTGATGAAAACAAATCAATGAACGGTGTAATCAAAACACTCAAGGAGCAGGGCTTCGGCTTTATCTCAGTAGAGGGTCAGCAGAAAGATCTTTTCTTCCACATGAAGAATCTTTCCGGTGTATCTTTCGAAGAGCTCCGCGAAGGCGATGCTGTTACCTTTGACATGGAGGATTCTCCAAAAGGTCCAAGCGCAGTAAACGTCAAGCGCGCATAATGCGCCCAGAAAACCCCGATTTCCTCGTGAAGTCGGGGTTTTTTGCTGCCTAATTATTTTTTATCTTTAGGCGATGCAAGCTAAAAAGCACAACCGGCACACCAACTACTTCTGAAATCGTTTCTGTTAGTGCACGAATATATGTGCCCGAGGACACATCGAGCACAAACGTCAGAATCGGTATCGCTGTTGGTATATCCCCCGAACGAATCGCTTTCCGCCAGGCTTCAACAATTTCTTTTTGCCGAAAATCCCCCTGAACCAGATCGCATATTTTTTCTACTCTCTCCAGCAATACTTGTTGTGCGACTTGCGAAATGACACCTTCGTCACATGAATTCACTTTCATGGTTCGTGTCGGTCTTACTACGTTATTCCCTTCTCGAGTATGCATAAAGAGCGGTTTACCGCCGACTGGTTTTGAAGAATACGCTGGATACATTTGCTGCTTTAGTGATATGATCTTTTCTCTAATCTGATTCCTTTTTTCTTCGTCTATATTTTGGATACTGTCTTTCTGATCTGGGTCTCTATCGACGGCTTCTGTTCCGACATTTTCATTACCCGGAATCCGCGGATATTCAATCGGGACACCTAGTAAATCCCCTGTGTCTGTTGCTATTCCAAAAGCAAAAGCCGCACTGTATATTTTGTCATGTTTCAAATATTCGTCTTTTATATGTACCAAATCACCAAAGAGAAACAGCATCTCACCTTCTGCCGCTGGATCAAGGCGTCCGGCGTATGTACCTGGCAAATCAGCATATTCTGGGTGTTCTAGTCGAAAACGATCCAAGCAACCAAGTGGGGTTTCGCCTAGCTTTTTATTAAAAAATATAGCCATTTCCATAATGAAACTATACCCTAGCCCCGCCCTTTAGCCGAGTTGACTGTTTGCTCCTCATCGGGTAGAATGGCGAAGCAGTAGACACTCCTATTTTCCCCCGATTAAGGGAGGGTTATACTCATAATCATTTGAAAGAACGAACAAACAATGCAATACGGGCCAAAGAAGTCCGAGTACTTGATAGCGAGGGTGCCAACCTTGGTGTTATGCCAACAGCGGACGCGCTTAAAATAGCTATGGATCGAGGTGAAGACCTCATCGAAATAGCTCCGCAAGCTCTCCCTCCAATATGCAAAATCATGGATTTCGGCAAGTACCAGTACTTGGAAAGCAAAAAAGCCAAAAAGGCTAAAGCTGGGGCAAAACCTAGCGAAACAAAAGCTATCCAGATCAAAATCGGCACTGGAGACCACGACCTTGAACTCAAAGCTAAAACGGCATCAGCCTGGTTAGCAGAAGGCCATAGAATTAAAGTAGAACTTTACTTATCTGGCAGATCAAAGTACATGGATGAGAAATTCCTCAAAGAACGTCTCGAACGAGTCCTCAAGCTCATTACGACAAACTTCAAAATCTCCGATTCATTCAAGAAGAGCCCAAAGGGTTACATTGTCACTATCGAAAGAGAAAAAAAGGCTACAGCCTAAATTTCAAAAATATTTATGAAAACCAACAAATCATTCAGCAAAAGACTTAAGGTAACTAAAAATGGTAAACTCATTGGCCGAAAGCCAGGCTTTAACCATTTCAATGCCAAGCAGTCTCGCGCCACCCAACTAAACGGCAAGAAAGGCGTACCTTTTGTTCTCAAGAACAAAGCTCGCAGCCGAATGTTACCAAACAGCTAATTATCCGTAGTTAATCATTACACTATATGCCACGAGTAAAAGGAGGCGTACATGCCCTCAAACGAAGAAAGAAAATATTAAAGCGAGCCAAGGGTTTTCGTTTTGGCCGCGGAACCAAGGAAGCTGCTGCCCATGACGCTCTTATGCATGCAGGTGCCTACTCTTTTGCACATCGCCGAGACAAGAAATCTGACCGCCGCAAGCTTTGGCAGGTCAAGATCAATGCCGGAAGCCGTGCAGAAGGTATTTCATACTCTAGACTCATAGATGCGCTCAAGAAAAAGAATGTTGGCCTCGATCGCAAGATCCTCGCTGAACTCGCAGAATTCTATCCTGCAACATTCAAAAAAGTTCTCGCCCACGTTCAATAGCAAAAAAACCACCGTATGGTGGTTTTTTTTTATGCATAAAGTTATAAGTGTGCAGGCAATTCACCCTCTGCGGCAGCTTTGGCTGCCAACTTATATTCTTCTACTTTGTCTTTCATAACAAGCTCCATAACTTTTTTTATTAGAGATTTTGGATCTGGATCAAAAACTATCTTATCGTTGGGACGATTTCCCTTTTCTAAAATAAGTTTAATTTCTTCGTCCATATCCCATTCCCCTTCGAGGATACCAATAGGTTTTCCATCTTCAAATGCAATAGTGAATTCATGAATCGTCCCAATACGCCCACAACCAATGAGTACAGCATCACAACTTCGAGTAAAAAGTAAATCACGTCCTGGATATCCGAAGCCAGTATAGACAACAAGGTCCATGTAATCGAGAGGCAATCTGTATGCTGTGACGTGTTCTTGTTCACTCGCTGCTGGCGACAAGCCGATAGATATACCTTTTTCTTCTTTGGCACCCATGGCGCTCCAGAGCGGAAATCCGGTTGTTGCACCAGTAACGATAATGCCTCCCTGTCGCACTATTTCTCGACCAAGTTCTTTGGCTTTTTCAAGAGCATCTACCCCACAATGTCCTGTCTCAGCGGCACCTGAAACTCCAATTTTTACTTTAAGGTGATTATGTTTTAGGTCGTTGTTGAATTGTTCTTCGTGCATAAAATATATTATAGTTCAATTTCTATTGTTTCCCCTGCGGTCGGTGGATAGGCATTGATACCTAATCCGTCTCGCAAGCGCTGCGCCAAAAACATCGACGATTTTGGTTCACCCATACATACAAATACTTTTTTTACTGTTTCGGCAGTGTTCTGGATAAAATCAATCAAGTGATCGCTATCCTTGTGTCCAGAGTAACCGCTGATTTTTTCTATATATGCCCGAACCGGCACCTCAACTCCGAAAATGTGAACTTCTTTTTGTCCGTCTTCTATTTTGCGACCGAGTGTTCCAAGTGATTGATACCCTGTCAATAAAAGTGTGTTATTTGCATCTGGTAAATAGTTTTGCTCGTGGTGAATCACACGACCGCCATTGGACATACCAGAGCCGGCAATGACGATTTTAGGGTTTGGAGATCGATAAATATTTTTTGATTCATTTGTTTCTACTGTTAAATACAAACCTGGGAAAGAGAAAATATTGTCACCTTGAGCAATGAGTTTGCGGGCTGCCTCATTGAAGTACTTGCCATTTTTTTGATAGACCGCTGTGAGTTTAATACCGAGTGGTGAATCTAGGAAAATAGGCATATGAGGAATGCGGTGATTTTCTACTAAATCATTTATTTCAAATAGTAACTCCTGAGTGCGTTCAAGCGAAAATGTAGGGATAACAAGCGTGCCTTTTCTTTTGAAATTATCTTCGAGACATTGCTCGAGTAATTTCTTGCGCTCGTCACGTTTTTCATGGTTGCGGTCTCCGTACACACTTTCCATAACCATAAATGTGGCATCGTTGATGACTTCTGTATCGGGTAAAAGAGGTGACGGTGAATTGCCAAGATCTCCTGTAAAAACAAGCTTTTTACCATTGAGAACGAATTCATACATTGTTGAACCCAAGATGTGTCCGGCATCTTTTAAATTGACGAGCCATGGTCCAAAATGGAATGGTTCATGGTACTCTTTCCCCTCCCAAAGCTCCATAATTTTGTGAAGTGTCTCAAGGTTGTATATTTTGTGTAAGTCTCCTGTTTTATCGTGACCAAGAATATTGATCGTGTCTTCAATCATAATTGCCGCGAGGTCTTTTGTCGGCATTGAGGAAATAATTTTTCCTCGAAAGCCGTCATGGTAAAGCTTGGGTATTCGTCCAACATGGTCAATATGTGCATGGGTTACAAAAAGTACTTCAACATCTTTGGCATTATATGGAAATGGGTCCCAATTTAGATCGTCAGCCAATTTCTCACTCTGAACGAGACCGCAGTCGATGAGGAATTTTTTACCTGCACCGGAAACATAGAAATTTGCACCGGTCACCGTACCTGCACCAGCTGCAAACGTAATTGAAATTTTTTCTGACGACATATGAAGCTATTATACACTATTGTCGTAGCGGTTCGATGACGCTAGTTTGTGAAAGGACAAAAAGCGCCCCAGAAAGTCCGAGACACATATCTGAAATAGAATCTATGATATGGAAGATATCACCGCCCATACTCGAGAGAGTGAATTCCATGAGTTCCCATGCAATTATTGCAAATATAATCGGTAAGAGAATGCGCACGTACTGTGGAGCGACTGAACTACCAAACCATGTCATATGGAACGAAAACGCAAAAAGAAGTGCAACTGTGCCAATCATCATACCTCCAGAAAAATGCATGAGCATGTCATACCACCAAATACTGCTATACCAGCTAAAATAGCCACCAGCTGCGTTCAGGATAAACACTCCCCATGCCATGAAGAAGGCCACTATTCCTCTTTCGCTTTGCGTCATAGAACAATAATTGCATGGATTGATATAAATACAAAGGCCCGATCTTGCGATCGGGCCTTTATTACGGTTATTTGATGGTATTACCCTAGCTTTACACTAGGTGAGTGCGTCGTCTCCAGGATTTTGATCACATTTTATAGCATTCAATTTCTTGGCGAACATCACGCTCTCATACAAAAGGTGTTCTAGGTAATACGTTCAAATAACCGTACCTATATTTTACTCCTGTCTTTATGAAGAAACAATGTAGACAAGTAAGAATACTATTTTTTAGTGAAAGGAATCTCCGAGTAAAACTGTTTGTGCGTTTATTCGAGCATGCCGTCAAGATTTACGTCGTAAAGAATCGCTTCTTGAACCAAACGGTAGTTTATGAGTTCTTCTGGCTTGAACCAAACGTTTATTTCATGTTCTGATTCACCTGGATTATCTGTGCAGTGTACAAGATTGCGGATAGCTCGTGATCCATCGAAGTCAGACATGTGGTACGAATCGATAGTGAAATCACCTCGTATTGTACCTACATCTGATGTTGCGGGTTCTGTGCCACCGACTAGTTTTTTAATGACAGCAACAGACTGATTTCCTTCCCACACCATCATAACGACTGGTGAAGAAGTCATATATGTCACGATTCCTTTAATGATATCGCGCCCGTATTCAATCGGCTCTTTTTCGATCGGCATACCTAGCTTTTTCTTATTTTCTACAATACCTTCTCCTTTGCGGATAAACCAAGCTTCATCTTTATTGTAATGTGCATAACACTGAGCTTCTGTTGGCATACCGAGCTTCATACCCACCAACTTGAGACCTGTGCGCTCAAAACGACCGATAACTTCCCCAACAAGCGAACGCTGGACAGCGTCAGGCTTGAGGATTACTAATGTGCGTTCTTTTTTTGGATGCATATGGGGTGACTATAGCAGAAAAGGGACAAAACGAAAACCCCGCTCGCAGTCGGGGTTTCTACTCGGCTAGTGACACAAATTTGAAATAAGTGTCTGATACCGAGCTATGTAGTTGGTTTGAATACCGTCGATTGATGTAAATTGACCGCCAATATAGAGACTGTCATTCATTCCCGCAACAGAACGCACTGCATCATTTAACACTCCGTTAAATCCGCACCAGTACGAACCATTCCATGTAGCAATATTACTAGCCGGCACGCCACCTGCATACTGAAAAAACCCACCAACAAAAAGTAAATTTCCGTAAGTATAAAGTGTGTAGACCTGACCATATGTTCCGGATTGAGTAATTCCTCCGGATACGTCGTGCCAAGTACCGTCGTAACAGATAATGGCGTCTCCAATACTGCCTGATTGAGTAGAGAACTTCCCTGCCAGATACAATGCACCTTTGTAAGTTTCGAGCGATCCTGCCCACGATACTCCATACGCTAAGTAAGGTGTGATATCTACCCAACCCTGACACGAACAATTTCTTTGCAATACTTTTGGTATTGGCTTACCGATAGAATCTGGATACGACATGAGTACATACATAGTGTCGTGAAGAAATGCAATGTCGTTTACCATACTATTTGCGTAAGGTAAGCTAATGTTTCGGAAATGCCCGGCTCGTAGATATGCCAAGGAACCTCCGTAAGTGTCATTTACATAATTGAATCCTCCGCCAATATATAGCGTTGAGTCGTGCTTCACAAAGCACAAAGGGGTACCGCTGAAATTCGAGTCGAGCGGTAGCCAAACCGAATTGTCTCGCATATACATATGGTTGCAATCCGTTGCAAAAACATACCCAGAATATTGACCAGAACTCATAGCCCCCAATGAAAATGTCGGCATACATGAAAATGTGCCAATAGAATCAATACGGGTACCGTTCCAAGCAGCAAGACTTTTGTGTATGTTCCCGTGAATACGTGCAAAATCTCCGCCGATGATCAGGTGACCGTGTGTGGTGTCGGGTAAGAGTGCTCGCACTGTGCCGTCTAGTCCATTGTCTAGTGGCTGCCACTGCTGTGCAAATACACTGAGTGTGAGGAAATTGAGGAAATAAATCAGCTTTTTCATATTTAATTTTTTTAGAAGTTTAGCTGAGTATAGCCACATTACATTATGGCTTGATAAAATATATATAAAGAAATAAAAACATATCGTCAGGGGGCTTTCGAGCGCGACTGGCGCGAGAATGGAGAAAATTTTCAGCAGAAAATTTTCGTACCCCTAGAGATATGTTTTTATTTCTTTATATAGCTTTATACCTCGCCATGATAGCGTTTTCTACGGTGGCACGATCTTCTCCGTATTTAAGATAAGAGAGTTCTTTTAGTTTTGAAACCACCTCAGGATTTCCAGGATCTGGTGGCAGTGTCGTCATTGAAAATGGCTTAACTGGCATACCACGTACAAGCATTTTCATATACGCATGGCGGTTTTCAATTTTGATAATATCTTGGGCAGTAAATACCGGATCAAACTGTTTAGCTAAAAATTCTCCGTCTTCTACACCAACACGAAATGTGGCTATCGAGCCAACGTTACCAAAAACAGCATCCTTAATTCCCTCTTCCAACTGCTTGATAAATTGATGCGCGATCGTCAGGCCAAGTTTATATTTGCGTGCTTCAGACAAAATCTGAGAAATAGAATTGGTTGTGACGTTTTGGAATTCATCGATGTACAAATAAAATGGTGGTAAATCTTGACCAAATGAATCAACGCGAGAAAGTGCCGCCATCAAAATTTTACCTACAATAACGAGGCCGATCAGATTGGCATTTATCTCTCCGAGGCGACCCTTAGACAAATTGACCAAGAAAATCTTCTTACTATCCATGATTTCACGAAAATTGAAAGCCGATTTTTCTTGAGATATTATTGGGCGCATGATCTCATTTGTAACAAAGACGTCAAATTTGTTGGTTATATATGGCACATAGTTGGCCAAACCAGCGTCACCGGTGGTTTTTTCAGCCGACGTCCAGAACTGATGAATGATTGGGTTCTTGCACTTGGCAAGTTTGGCATCGCGAAACGGTTTATCGGCAAGCACCCGGCCAATTTCCAAAATTGTTGCACCAGAATCTGGATCTTCCAAAATCAACAAACAAGCATTTCTAAAATACTGTTCAAATGCTGGACCCATTGATTCCGGAACTGCTCCAAAAAGTTTGCGGAAAATTGAGAGCATTTCGTCCACAACAAATGTTTTCTGTTCTGGAAAACGTCTGTCGTATTCGAGCATGTTGAGTCCCATTGGTCGTGGTGTATACGCAGGATCAAAATAGATAACATCGTCGATTCTTTCTCGTGGAATCTGAGATAATATGTCCTGAATGTCCGTACCATGCGGATCGATAAAGCAGACACCGTGCCCGGCTTTAATGTCTTGTACAATCATATTTTTCAAAAGTGTCGTCTTACCAGTACCTGTTTGACCGATAACATAGAAGTGACGAAGGCGGTCTTCGGGTGTGAAGTGAATTGGAGTATCGACGCCTCGATACGTATTTATGCCGATGAGTGCACCGAGGTTAGGATCGGGATTTCGTAATTGTTCGGATACTGTACCTGTGCCAATATTCGTAGTGAGTTCTTGTGGAGCTGGAGCTTCGATAGCAGATGCCGATTTGAGTTGTGGTGCCGAACCTATACCCCAAGGGAAATGGTATATACTCGTCAATTCTCGTAAATTGAGTGGTAACGTATCTTTTTCAGTAAAGAGTCGGTAAGAAAAATCATGAAAAAAATCGGGCAATGTCTTGTCTCCGACTTCTCGGAAAATAATACTATTTGAAAGCGGTTCAGTGAATTGATTGAACGCAGATTCAACTTCGCGAATTATTTGTTTCGCTCGTACGCTGTCAGCTGCCGATGTTGCAATTCTTATATTTACAGAATAAATCGTGTGTTTAATTTTTTCGCCGATGAAAGCTATTACCTCTTCATCTATTTTTTTCTCTTCTGGTTTTTCGATCTTGCCAGAAAAAAGTTCTTTACCAACACGCTTGGCGACAATATCAAAACCGTCAAACAGGTGTCCTTTTTTTTCAAGCTTAACGCCCTTTTTTACTTCACTCAATGCAAAAGAAAAATCTTTGATATATCGCTCTCCTGCTGGTGCAATAACCATTTGTATTGCAGCACCTTCGCCGTGATCTTTGAGCTTGGTAAATACTGAAAGTATGGCATTGATCGGATCACTATCGAGCTTATCGTATGTGCGAAGTGGAAATGCTTCATGCGCTGAAAGTTCAGCAACAGCACCGGCGTGTACACCACCTTCGGTAAATATATTGTAATCATCGGCTTTTTCGATAACGCGGGCTTTTGAAAAACTTGCAAGCACCTGCTTTTCAAAAAGATCAGCTTTGCTCGCTGGCACGGACGCATAAAAAACAACATGACTATTACTATTTTGTTCCGCTATCTCTAACGTAAAATAATCGCGTCCCTTATTGTCTCGTCCGTCGGCAATAGCCTGGAGACCAGCGTACAGCTGTTCCATACTTGCGATAAGTTCTTTAAATGTCTTTTTTTCATCTGGACCTGGCTCAGGTAATACAATTTCAAACAACTTCATATGAAGCGCCTTTTCAATCGGGCTTCCCTCTTTGACATCTGGTAACGTGCCGCTTTGTAAATACTGTATTAAAAAACGATGAAAGTCGTCGTCTATATGTGGATCGTTCATTCTTTCAACGACCGCAAGGGTATTTTTTAAACCACTATGGAGTAACACGCCGAATAGTTCTTCAATTTTCTTATCGTGTGGCTCAGGCGACAGATGGAGGACAATAGCTTCTGACTGTTCAGGTGCGACAGCGACTTCTGGGGCAAGCACTTGCTCTATCGGTGCAGCAGCATATTCTTTGATAGCTTCTTTGGCATTTTCAAAAGTCGCAGCTGGACTTTGTTCAGCGCGAGGCACGGCGCCTTCACGCTCTTTTATATATGAGCGTAAAAAGTGCAATTCTTCTTCTGGGGTTTTGAAACCAGCAAAGGACTCTGACCTATTTTCCATACTTTCAATAGTATACCAAAATGTAGAGATTTTCTTGCGTAAAACCGTGCAAAGGGTACTATTAATGATATGAAAACACCAGAATTTGGTCCAAGTTTTGAAACCGCTGTAAATCCTGAGAAAGAAACTGCTCACGAACTGGCTATTTCAAATGAAGAAGGTTTGAAATTTGACAGCGTTACAATAGACAAAAACGAAGCATTACTAAAAGGGGATATGGCATACAAACACCGCATCGAGAAAGACCTCAAAAGCACAGAATTTGCCCTGTTAAGCATGAAAGACAATTTGAACGAACCGGCCGCCAAAATGGCATTCGCAAATTATCAAAAACTAATTGCAAAGTACGAACGTATATACGGGACATATACAACACAAATAAACGATGTGGGTGAAATGGATACATACACAGAATCACTTCACCCAGACATGAAAAAAAATACCAATGTAACTGACGTAGATATTGCCGCGTAATAGTAGTTCGAATTTACTTCGTTAAAATCTCACTTCC